>PUMS01000188.1 GCA_003551485.1 Phycisphaeraceae bacterium
CCGGGTCAGCTCCAGCACACCCCCCTCAAGCGGCAGCGCCGCCGCGTCCGGCGACCAGGCCCGGTCGCTGCGGCGCGGGCCGACCAGTTCGGCGATGCGGCGCAGCACGGCGTTGACCAGGCCGGCCAGATCGCGCCTGCGCCGGGTATGCATCAGCTTCACGGCCTCATCCACCACCGCATGGGCGGGGATGCGGTCGAGCATGAGCAGTTGCGCTGCGCCGGTCATCAGCACGGCCGCGGCATGGTCTTCCAGATGGCGCATCGGCCGGCGCAGATGCCGACCCAGCAGGTACTGCAGCGTCGACCAGCGCTGCATCGTGTGGCGGCAGATGGCCCCGGCCAGGGCCGCATCGCGCGCATCGAGGCCGGTGACGTCGGGCCAGTGGGTGCGGTCGGGCGGAAACCGCTGGCGGATGCGGCGGACGGCGTCCGCGGCCGCGCTGCGGGCGGTGGGGGTGGGGGTAGCGCCGGTGCGAGCCATGGCGTTACGACCCGGCCGGGTCGGATGAGGAAGTGGAGGCCGCGCCCCGGCCATGCTCACCGTCGCCGGCTTCGGCCCCGTCCGCGGCGGCGTCGCCAGGCGGCTCGATATCCAGGGCGGCGAACACGTCCTCGAGCAACTGCTCGACCTTGAAGGGCTTGAACAGGACGCTGCTGAGCCCCTCCTGGCTGGCGCGCACGATCGAATGATGGGGGTCGTAGCCGAAGCCGGTCATCAGCATCACCGGCACCTCGCCCAGGCGCCGCCGGGCCGCGGCGAAGATCTCGTAGCCGTTGCGATACGGCATCTTGATGTCGCTGAGGATCAGGTCGTAGCTCTCCTGGTCGATCATGTTGATCGCCTCGTAGCCGTCCTTGCAGGCCGTCACCTGCGCCCCGTAGCGCTCGAGCACCTCGGCGATGGTGCGCCGGATGTTGAGTTCATCGTCGGCCACCAGTATCCGCCTGCCGGCCAGCACCTGCTCGGCCGGCCCCTTCGCCAACTCGCCCTGGCCCAGCACGCTGCGCGGGCCGGAGGCGACGTCGCGCACCGACTGGCGGATGGACTCGACGTGATCGACGATCCGGTTGAGCCGGTGGCGCATGTTGTCATCGCCGATGTATTCCTCGATCAGCGACTGGGCCTCGGTGACGATGTCGTTGAGCGGGTGGGCCATCTCCTGCACGACGTTGTCGGCCAGTTGCCCCGTGGTGGTGTAACGCTCGACCACCAGCAGGTCGAGCATGTTCAGCGCCATGGCCACGTAGCGGCCGAATATCTCGGCGAACTGGCGGTCATCCTCGTTGAAGGCGCCGACGGTCTGGCTCTCGATGTTGTAAACGCCCAGGACCTTCTCGTAGAGCATCAACGGCACCGTCAGCGAGCTCTTGCAGTGGCTCAGGCCCAGCACGTAACGCGGGTCCTTCTCGGTGTCGTGGCAGATGTAGCTGCGGCCGGTGGCGGCCACGTAGCCGCTGATGCCGTTGCCCTCGGGCTGGGCGTAAAGGTCGATCTCCAGCGCCTCGGGCGGCAGGCCCTCGGCGATGACCACCTCGAGCTTGTTGGTCCGCCGGTCCAGCAGGCGGATGGCGAAGTGGTCGAAATGCATCAGGTCCTTGGAATAGCGGATGATCTTGTCGCGCAGAAACTGGAGGCGCTGCCCCGGCTGAAGCTTCATCACCTCCTCCGGGTCGAGCCTGGCCAGCTCGCGTCCGGCGGCGTCGATGGCATCGATCTTCTGCTGTAGCCGCCGACCGCTGGTGGCATCCCAAACGATGCTCACCACCTGCCGCACGCGCCGCTCGCGATCGAGCACGTGCGAGCACATCAGCTCGTAGTAACGGTCGTTGTGCTGCATCGTGAACTTGCGGCAGCGCACCTGCGAGGGGTCGCCATGGCCAAGGCCCTGCGACTCGAAGATGCTGCGGGCCTGGAGCGAAATCTGCTTGACCTTCTCGATCACCTCGCCGTTGAACGACCGCAGCCGTGCGTTGGAAAACGCGCAGCGGCCGTCGGCATCGATCACGCACACCCCCTCGCCGATGGTGTTGAGCACCATGTTCGAACGCTCGCCCACCAGTTCCCGCTCCAGGGGCAGAAAGTCGCCCACGTCGGCGAAGACCGCGTGGTACATCTCCCGGCGAAGCGCCGACATCGCCTCATCCACGTGCTCGAACACGTCCACGCGGAAATGCCGGGACAGTTCCTCCACGACCGGGCCCTGGCCCGTCACCCTGCCCGACAGAACGAGAATGCGCGGCCTTTCATCGTGCATGCGCTGGCCTTGACCATACGTGATCGGGTCATCAGGGCGCCTCGGGGGGCATCAGGTACCAGAGCGCCCGTGCATGGAATGTTAGGATCGTACTGCCGTCGGGTCAGCCCCGTCAACGCAGGGCCGCAGCAGCCGACCGCCCTGAAGCGAATCCCTCACAACCGCCGGGTGACCACCGAATCGGCCATGTCCTCCAGCGCCTCGCGGGCCGCCGACGCCGGCAGGGCCCCCAGCGCGACCTTGGCACGGTCGATCAGCCGTTCGGCGACCCCGCGTGCGTAGGCCAGTGAGCCACAGGACTCGAGGGTCTGTTGAAGCTGGCGGATCGCCGCCGGCGGCTGGTCATTGCACAGGCCCATGATCGCCTCGCGCTCCGCCGCGCCGCACGCCAGGCCGTGGATCATCGGCAGTGTCAGCTTGCCCTTGAGCAGGTCGCGGCCGAGACTCTTGCCCACCGCATCCTCATTGCCCAGCAGGTCCAGCAGGTCATCGGTGATCTGAAAGGCCACACCCACATCCCGACCGTAGCTGCCCAGAGCCGTCACCACCTGCTCCGGCGCCCCCTCCAGCCGCGCGGCCAGTTCGCAGCAGACCCCGCAGAGACTGGCGGTCTTGCGCTGCACGATCTCGAGGTAAGTGGATTCACCCAGTTCCCAGTTGTCCCGGTTGGCCAGTTGCAGCAGTTCGCCTTCGCAGACGATGTTGGTCGTCTGTGCGATGGCCTCGGCGATCCAGGGCCGCTCCAGGCTCGAGCACAGCCGATACGCATGGCTGAGCAGAAAATCGCCCATCATCACCGCCGCCTCGTTGCCCCGCAGGGCGTTGAGCGTGGGCCGGCCGCGGCGGAGGTCGGCCTCATCCAGCACGTCATCGTGAACCAGCGTCGCCAGGTGGACCATCTCGACGACCGCGGCCACCTTCTGCTGGGCCTCGCTGCGCCGCCAGGTCGGCCCCTCACCCAGCGGCCTGTGCAGCGCTGAGACCGCCAGCCCGCTGACCAGCACCAGCATCGGCCTCAGCATCTTGCCCCGATAGGCCTCGATGTGGCCGATCAACTCGTTGACGCAGTCCAGGTCGCTGACCAGTTCCGACTCCAGCAGGGCACTGACGGCCGACAGCTCACCGGCCAGCCACTGGCTGATGCAATGGTTCGATCTGGGAGCAAGTAGAAGCAAGCGCCGTTCACTCCATCCACCCCGCCGCGGTGGTCAAGCCCGCCGATTGTATCGCCCCCACCCGCCCCGGTGGAGCCCGCTTCGAAGATTGCCCCCCAACCGACCCCCACCACGAGAACCCCGAACACCCCGCCCCAACTGGCAGGAGCCCCCCGCACCTGCTCCACCGGCGCTGCACCAGAGCGAAAACGCCGCACGGGTCGATCCGGCGGCGTTCTGCAAAACCCCATGTTTTCTGATCTTAGCGAATACACCCGGCAGGATTCGAACCTGCGACCTTCTGCTCCGGAGGCAGACGCTCTATCCAGCTGAGCTACGGGTGCAGCGCGAGGGCGATCTGGAAGGAATGATAACCTGCGGCGGGGATGGGGTAAAGGGGTGGGGGTTGGATGTCGGGGCGAACGGGTGCATGACACGTGCCGTGGAGTGCCCCTTGCTCCCTCTCCCTCCGGGAGTCGCTCATGTCCTGTCGGACACCCACGGTCATGAAAATACCGCTGCTGCGCGGCGGGCAGTGGGCTCGTTGTGGTGCATGCTTCCAGGCTGCTCCATCGTATTGTTGGAGCAGGCTGGAAGCCTGCACCACAACCGGCCACCCGGTCCGCCCGGGCGGTTTTCAGGCCAGTGGCTCATGAGGCTGGCGCCTCACCCACGAGGATGAAAATGTCGGCGCCAAGGCGGACGCCCCATGGAGCGCGGCCGTCCCGGCCGCTCCGGGGTCCGCAGGTCGGAATGCGGCCGAGACGGCCACGCTCCAAGACGCCCTCTCCCGGAGGGAGAGGGAGTTATTTTCAGGGCAGGGGCGTTGGCGTCGGGGCAGGTACAGGGGAGAATGGAATGGCATGAGCACGACTCGCATGAGACAGCAGCACAGCGACGGCGACGGCGACAGCGGCAGCGGCAGTGAAACCGCCCGGCCGCGGGTGAGGCTGTATACCGATGGGGCGTGCAGTGGCAATCCGGGGCCGGGGGGGTGGGCGTACATTCTCGAGCATCCGGCAAGTGGGCGCAGCAGGTGCGACAGCGGGGGTGAGCGGGTGACGACCAACAACCGCATGGAGATGCTGGCCGTGATCCAGGGGCTCGAGGCCCTGCGCAAACCCAGCGTCGTCGAGCTATACAGCGACAGCGACTACGTGGTGGCCGGCATCAACGAGCGGATGGCCTGCCACCGCGCCGCCGGCTGGCGGCGGTCGTTCAATTCGCCGAAGAAGATCAAGAATGCCGACCTGTGGCGACGCCTGGCCGAGGCGGCCGACGCTCACGAGTTGACCGCCACGCTGCTGAAGGGCCATGCCGGCCATCCGCAGAACGAGCGGTGCGATACGATGGCCTTCGAGGCCGCGCAGCGGGCGGCGGACCTGCCGCTGCCCGAGCCCTCGGCCGCGGATGACACCTCCACCCTCTTCGAGTGACCGGCCTTGGATACCGCCCAACTGCTGCGCACGCTGGAACCGCTGCGATGCCGTGTGGTGGGCATCGAGGATATCGGCGGCGGGCCGCATCGCCGCGTGGTGGCGGTGCTGGCCCAGGGCTTCGATTCGGCCGATGCGGTGGTGCTGTGCGAACCGACGCTGATCCGCAACACCCGCCGGC
>PUMS01000336.1 GCA_003551485.1 Phycisphaeraceae bacterium
GAAGACCTGATGCCCCTGGTGGGCGACAAGCCGCTGCTGATTACCGAGTTCGGCGTCAACACCATCGAGGTCAGTCCCCAGCACCAGGGCGAGTTGCTCAAGCAGTGCTGGTTCGAACTGCTGGAGGCCGGCGCGGCGGGCGCGGTGGTGTTCAGCTTCATGGATGAGTGGTGGAAGAACTACGACCGGCCCGTGGCCGAGGGCGCCTGGTGGCACCGCGAGCCCGACCCCGAGGCCCACCTGCGGCACGACCGCGACCCCGAAGAGCACTACGGCCTGGTCGAGGCCGACCGCACCCCCAAACCCGGCTTCTACGCGGTGCGCGAGATGTTCACCACCGACCCCCAGTCCATGGCGCGCCAGCGGCGGTTGCAGCACGTGATCATCGCCGCGGCGGTGCTGGCCACGGGCATGGCCCTGCTGGTCGGCGGCTGGAGCCTGCGACAGCGCCGGCACCGCCGCGCCCGCAGCACCGGCGTACCTCCGGCCGACACGGGCCGGCGCGATGGCGGGGCCGTCGCCGGGCCCCCGCCGGAGCAGCGCGGCTTCACGTTGATCGAACTGCTGGTGGTCCTGGCGGTCATCGCCCTGCTGATGGGCATTCTGCTGGCGGCCATCGCCCAGGTGCGCGAGCACGCGCAGCGCACCAGTTGCGCAAGCCAACTGCGGCAGGTCCTCACCGCCACCCACGCGTACGCCGGCGACCATCACAACCGCCTGCCGCCGCGCATCGAAAGCGGCGGCCGCCAGATTTTCGGCAACTGGCTCGGCTCTGAGGCCAACCCCTACGCCCTGGGCCACCTGATCGCGCGCGGCTACATCGACGAGCCGCGGGTGTTCTACTGCCCGTCCAACGACCTGGTCCGCTTCGAACAGCAGTATTTCTTCCACATCCGCGGCGCCGAGACATGGATGGCCTACCGCTACCGCAACAACAACGCCACCGGCCATCCGGCCCACTGGGCCGACATCTACGTGCCCACCACCCTCAACGATGGCAGCCAGTGGGCTCTGATCGCCGATGACCCCTACCGCGACTGGCACCGCCAGGCTCATGTCACCGGATACAACGTGGTCTACCTCGGCGGCCACGGCCGCTGGGTCGATGACAGCGATGAATCGATCGATGGCGACCTGGCCCGCGCCTGGGACCTGTTCGACCAGCCGCAATGATACCCCCGACGCGGGCCGAGAGAGAAAGGAGCGTTCCCCATGCATACCCGCCGTATTACCCTGACCGCCACCGCCCTGCCGCTGGCCCTTTGCAGTGGGGTGGCCGCCGATGGGCTGGTGCCGCTGCCGCCCACACAGCAGGCGCTGAAGGTGGAATCCTTCGGCGGCGAAGCGGCCGATGACAACTTCGGCCTGGGCCTGGCCTCCGCCGGCGACTTCACCGGCAACGGCCTGCCGGACCTGATCGTCGGCGCCCCGTTCCACGATGGCGGGGCGCTCGACGGCGGGGCAGCGTATCTGTTTCCCGGCGGCGGCGGCGCCGAGCCCGCCTTTCAACTTCTGGCCGAGGCCGCCGATGATCAACTGGGCTGGAGCGTGGCCGGCATCGGCGACTTCGATGGTGATGGCCATGATGACATCGCCATCGGCGCCCGCTGGAGCAGCCGCGCCGGGGTGGCCGACCGTGGTGCGACCTGGGTGGTCTTCGGTGATCCCCAGGCCTCCGGCAGCCGCAGCATGGTCATCGACCACATCGGTTCATCCGCGGCCGGCTCGGGCCACGCGCTGGCCGGCGGCGATTTCAACGGCAGCGGCTATGCCGATCTGGCGATCGCCTCGCCCTTTCACACCGAGGGGCCGATGCAGCAGGTGGGGCGGGTGGACATCTTCTTCGGCGGCGCTGATCCCGACCCCACGGCAGCGCCGGATGTCACCCTCATTGGCGAGGGGCCCGGCCACCAGTTCGGCTGGTCGGTGGCCAGCGCTGGGGATGTGACGGGCAACGGCTTCGAGGACCTGCTCGTGGGCGCCCGCTGGTACGCCAGTGTGCCAGGCGAGGGGCGGGGCCGTGCCTACCTCTACGAGGGGGGGCAGGACTTCGGTAGTGATCCGCTTCTGACCTTCACGGGTGAAAATGCCGATGACTGGCTGGGTTACGACGTTGTGGGCGTGGGGGATGTCAGCGCCAACGGCTACGATGATTTCCTCGTCACCGCACCCCTGCATCCGGCCGGCAATGCCACCGGGCGCGCGTACCTGTTTTCCGGCGGCCCCGAGCTCGACGCCACACCGGACCTGATCTTCGATGGCGTGGCCGGGGATGACCAGTTCGGCTACAGCGCCGATGGCGGGCTTGATATCACCGGCAATGGCTATCCCGACATCATCATCGGCGCCCGGTTCAACGACGATGCCGCCGAAGCCGGCGGCGCCGCCTACATCTTCGCCGGTGGGCCGGGGATGGACGATCAGCCCGACCTGGTCGTCGGCTCGGCCAACGCCCACGATGCCCTGGGCACCCGCGTGGCCATGCTCGGCGACTGGCTGGGCATGGACATCCCTCTGGCCGCGGCCACCGCGCCGTGGCACGATGGCACCGGGCCCGGGGAGGCTTTCGGGGCGGTGTTTGCCTTCGGCCTCAATCCCGGCGACTTCAACCTCGATGGCGTCGTGGATGCCGCGGACATCAACATGCTTCTGGAGGTGCTGGGCACCACCGTCCCCCCGACCGACCCGCGCTTCGACCTGACCGGCAGCGGCGAGATCGGGCAGGATGACCTGGATCGGTTGATCCTTGATCTGATCGGTACCGCATACGCAGATGCCAACGTCGATGGCAGGGTCGATGAACAGGACCTGGCCGCGCTGCTGGCCAACTTCGGCCTCAGCCCCGCCGGCTGGGATGATGGCAACTTCACCGGCGACAGCCGCGTCGGCCTGCGCGATGCGAGCCTGCTGCTGGCCAACTGGGGCTTTGGCGCCGGCCCGAGCGGTACGGCTCTGGCGGTGCCTGAGCCGGCCTCCCTGGCGCTGCTGGGGCTGGGCGGCCTGCTTCTGCTGAGACGGCGCTGAACCGTTCAGGCTCGGCCGCCACGAGACCACCGGCCCCCATGGGCATGAGAACCCCTTGGGCGAGGCTGGCGCACATGGGCGGCGCCTTCGGGTCGACCAGGCATCAGGGCAGGTCGCGCATGCCGCCGCGGATGCGGCCGCCCCGCACAGCCGTGTGCCTGCTCCCTGCCCCCATGGCGCAGCGAGGAACCCATTTGACGCAATCGCGCCCTTGCCTTGCCCGTAAGCCCACGTATCCTTGCACCATCGGGGATGGTCGGCGGGAAGGAGGGCGCCGCCATTGCCGTCAGCCATGTCCCCGGGCCGCGGCCCGAACGCGCGGGCCCCCCGGCTCCAGCACCGTTGACGTTCTCCCGGGGGGGGCCGGTCGGCGAAGGGCGCTGCGGCCGGCGCCGGCGATGGGCCGTCCCCCCCCCCGGTGCCATGGGCAATAGCATGACCCGACCGGGCGTTGACCGGATCGGGCAACGCCGCGAGGGAACGGCCGCTTGGTCTTCAGCTCACACCTGTTCCTGTTCTACTTCCTGCCGCTGGCGCTGGTCTGCTACTTCCTGGTGCCGCGGCGGGGCAAGCACCTGATGCTGGCGGTGCTCAGCTATGCCTTCTACGGCTGGGCCAACCCGCTGTTCGTCTTCCTGCTGCTTTTCTCGACGACGGTCGACTACATCTGCGGCCTGGTGATGACCGGCCGCTGGCGCCTTCGCACCTGGGGTCAGCCGATGCCCATGCTCGAGCCGGGGGGGCAGCGGCAGCGGCATCAGAAGGTGGCGCTGGCGGTGTCGATCTGCACCAACCTGGCGCTATTGGGCTTCTTCAAGTATTTCAACCTCTTCGCCGACAGCTACAACGCCATCGTCGCCGGCCTGGGCGGTGAGGCCTACACGTGGGACAGCTTCGTCCGCGTGGTGCTGCCGCTGGGCATCAGCTTCTACACCTTCCAGTCGATGAGCTACAGCATCGACGTCTACCGCGGCGATGCCCGTGCGATCCGCCGCTTCATCGACTTCGCCTGCTACGTGTCGATGTTCCCCCAGCTCGTGGCCGGGCCGATCATCCGCTTCTCGGAGGTGGCCGACCAGCTCGTTCACCGCACGCACACGCTGGAGAAGTTCGCCCGCGGCGCGGCGATGTTCAGCCTGGGCATGGCCAAGAAGGTGCTGATCGCCAACCCCTGCGGCTGGGTGGCCGACCAGTGCTTCAACGCCGAGACGGTCAGCACGCTCGATGCCTGGTACGGGGCGCTGGCTTATTCGTTCCAGATCTACTTCGACTTCTCCGGCTACACCGACATGGCCATCGGCCTGGGACTGATGCTGGGCTTCGTCTTTCCCAAGAACTTCGACAGCCCGTACAAGGCCACTTCGATCACCGACTTCTGGCGGCGCTGGCACATCTCGCTTTCGAGCTGGCTGCGCGACTACCTCTACGTGCCGCTGGGGGGCAACCGCAAGGGGCCCAACCGCACCTACATCAACCTCATGCTCGTGATGGTCCTGGGGGGGCTGTGGCACGGGGCGACGAGCTGGAACTTCGTGATCTGGGGCGCCATCCACGGCGCGATCCTGGGCATCGAGCGCGCCGCGGGCGGCAAGGACTCGCTCTACCGCTTCCTGCCAAGGCCGCTTCGGACGCTGGCGACCTTCTTCCTGGTGACCATCGCCTGGGTCTTCTTCCGCGCGGAGGGCCACGAGCGGGCGCTGAGCTACCTGGGCGCGATGTTCGGCGCTGTGCCGCTGCACGATGGCGCGGAGATGGCCGCGGCGACGATCTACCGGCCCTACTTCCTGCTGGCGATGGGCCTGGCTGCCATCCTGGCCTGGACGGCGCCGCAGTCGTGGGACTTTACCCGAAAGCTGACCTGGCCGCGGGCGCTTTGGTGCCTGCTGATGCTGGCCGTGGCGATCATCGTGCTGTTCACGCAGGCCTACAACCCGTTCATCTACTTCATCTTCTGATCGCAGCATTGAAGAGGACCGCCTCACCATGAC
>PUMS01000285.1 GCA_003551485.1 Phycisphaeraceae bacterium
CACCCGCGGTGCTGCATGTGTTCGCCCTGCCCCCCGCACGAGCCCCCTTTGGGCCCCCGGCGGCGGGTTCCTACAATAGGGCCATGCGGCGTCAAGATTATGCAAGTGACATGCCACCTGAAGGGGCGCTGGGCGGTGATGGGCTTGCGCGCCTGCTGGAGGATGTCGCGGCGGGCAGGGTCGAGCCGTCCGCCGCGCTCGACCGCCTGCGACACCTGCCGGCCGAGCCGTTGGGCTATGCCACGCTCGACCATCACCGTGCCCTGCGAAAAGGCTTTCCCGAGGTCATCTTCTGCCAGGGCAAGAGCAGCGAACACGTGGCGAGCATCTTTGCCCGGCTGGCGACGGCGAATGAGCGGGTTCTGGCCACCCGCGCCACGCCCGAGCAGGCCGAGGCCGTCCGCGGCCTCACCCCCGAGGCGCAGTTCGACCCCACCGCCCGGACCATCTGGCTCGACCGGGCGCCGAGGGTGCCGCGGCTGGGTGGCATCGCCCTGCTGTGTGCGGGCACGGCGGACCTGCCCGTGGCCGAGGAGGCCGCGTGTACGCTGCGGCTGATGGGCCATGAGCCCGAGTGCTTCTTCGACGTGGGCGTGGCCGGCCTGCACCGGCTCACCGCAGCGCTGCCCGCCCTTGGCCGGGCCAACGTGGTGATCGTGGTCGCGGGCATGGAAGGGGCGCTGCCCAGCGTGGTCGGCGGGCTGGTCGAGGCGCCGGTCATCGCCGTGCCCACCAGCGTCGGCTACGGCGCCAGTTTCAACGGGCTGGCGGCGCTGCTGGGCATGCTCAACAGTTGCGCCCCCGGCGTGAGCGTGGTCAACATCGACAACGGCTTCGGCGCCGCCTTCCAGGCCGCCGCCATCAACCGCCGCATCCCCACCCCCGCCCCCGGAAGTGCCCCCGCGAGGTCTGCGGAAAGTACCCGCCACGATGCGGACCCCTCGCTGCGCACCCCCGTGTGAGAGCATGAGCACACCCGCCCCACAAGCCCTGATCGACCGCACGGTCGAGTTCATCGCCGCGCTGGGCCCGAGCCTGGTGGCCTTTTCCGGTGGCGTGGACAGTGCCCTGGTGGCGGCCATCGCCCGCCGCGCGCTCGGTGACCGGATGCTGGCGTGCATCGGCATCTCACCGAGCTACCCCAAGCGCGAACAACACGCTGCCGAGCGGCTGGCAAGCGACCTGGGCCTGCCCGTCCGCCTGGTGGACACCGCCGAGCACCTCGACCCGGCCTACCGGGCCAACGATGGCCAGCGCTGCTACTTCTGCAAGAACGAGCTGTACGGCCACCTCCAGCGCATCGCCGAGGCCGAAGGCTGGCACGCCGTCCTCGATGGCACCAACGCCGATGACCTGGGCGAGCACCGGCCCGGCCGGCAGGCCGCGGCCGAGCGTCGGGTGCGCTCGCCCTTGGCCGAGTTGGGCATCACCAAGCAGCAGGTGCGGCAGATGGCGAAGGCCATGGGCCTTGGGGTGTGGGACAAGCCCGCCATGGCGTGCCTGGCCTCGCGTGTGCCCCACGGCACGCCGGTCACGCCGCAGCTACTGGCACAGATCGAGCAGGCCGAGGATGTGCTGGTCGAGTTGGGCTTTGCCCAGTTCCGCGTGCGACACCACGACAGCATCGCCCGCATCGAACTGCCGGTCGAGGACCTGCCGCGGGCGGTCGAGTGCCGGAAGGCCATCATCGAGGGCATCCGCGCGGCGGGGTATCGCTTCATCTGCCTCGACCTGGCCGGCTTTCGCAGCGGCTCGCTGAGCGCCGATGGCACTGCCGCCGCCGAGGCGCTGCGCGGCCACAGTACCCCCATCGCACTGACCATCGGGAGACACGATGATCGGCTACCTTGACATGCCCTCGGGCATCAGTGGTGACATGTTCCTGGGCTGTCTGGTCGATGCCGGCTGGCCCATCGAGCAGCTTCGCAGCACCGTCGAGCGGCTGAACCTGCCGGCGCAGGAGTGGGCCGTCGAGGCCGGGCAGGTGATGAAGGGGCCGCTGCGGGCGATGAAGGTCACCGTCACCGCCGCCGAGGGCCATCACCACCGCCATTTGGCTGACATCCGCCGCATCATCGAGGCCGCCGACCTGCCCCAGCGCGTGCAGCAGCGGTCGATCGCCGCCTTCACCCGCCTGGCCGAGGCCGAGGCAAAGGTCCACGGCACCAGTGTCGAGAAGATTCACTTCCACGAGGTCGGCGCTGTGGATGCGATCATCGACATCGTGGCCGCCGTGGCGGGCATCGAGGCCCTGGGCATCGAGAAGTTGCACGCCTCGGCCATGCCCCTTGGCGAGGGCTGGGCCGACACCGACCACGGCCGCATCCCCCTGCCCGCGCCGGCGACACTCGAGATCCTCGCCGCCGCCGCCGCGCCCACCCGGCCGGCGCCGGGCGATGGCGAGTGGGTCACACCCACCGGCGCAGCGCTGCTGTGCGAGTTGGCCGAGTTCGGCCGGCCGGCGATCCGGCTCGGCCGCATCGCCATCGGTGCCGGGCGCAAGGATTGTGCATGGCCCAACGTGGCGCGGCTGTGGCTGGGCACGGGGGGTGACGATGGGGCGCTGGTGCAGCTCGATACCAACATCGACGACATGAACCCGCAGTTCTACGAGGCCGTCAGCCGCCGGCTGTTCGAGGCCGGCGCACTGGACGTGTGGCTCACGCCCATTCATATGAAGAAGGGCCGACCGGGCGTGATGCTCAGCGTCCTGGCCCCCGCCGCGGCCCAGCCCGCCCTGTGCGAGCGTATCCTGCGAGAGACCACCACCCTCGGGGTGCGGGTACACAACCTCGATCACCGTGGCGAAGCGCGGCGGGAGTTGCGCCGCGTCGAGACTGCCTACGGCCCCATCGGCATCAAGCTCAAGTGGGTCGGCCAGGACTGCCTGGGCGCTTCACCGGAATACGATGACTGCCTCGCCGCGGCCGAGAATTACCAGGTGAGCCTCAAGCAGGTCCACGATGCCGCGCTGGAAGCCGCCCTGCCCCTGCGCCACACCGCCGAGCCGCCCGCCGCGCACGGCCACCACTCCCACCCGCCGCATGGGCATCACCACTGACGGCGGCCCAGCGCATCGCCCCGCCGGGGGGCATGGGCATGGGAGGCGCAAGTTATCTGGTAGGGGGACGTTACATCCGGGAAAGGCAAGGGTGACTGAGGGGATTCGAACCCCCGACCCCGTGGACCACAACCACGTGCTCTAACCAACTGAGCTACAGTCACCATCGGGAGCGAGCGTTGTAGGTTAGATGGGGCGCCGCCCTGAGTCAAACCGCTGAGGAGCACCCGCTGCGTCGGGGGGCTTGAGACGCATCGCGGGACGGTTCTTGCTTCCTCTCCCTCCGGGAGAGGGCCAGGGTGAGGGCGGACTCGGTGGGAGCGCCGGGTGTCACTGGCGGCTTGCCCGCCACTGCCGTTCGGGTACCCGGTATCCACTGGTGGACAAGCCGCCAGTGGCGGCCGGGGGGGTCAGCCTTCGAGGGTTTCGGGGTTGGTGGTCGGTGGTCCGGCGGTGGGGATGTGATATAATCCGGGTAATGACAACCGAAGATTACTGCTCCGTCTTCGGGGTTCGACACCCGTTGCTGATTTTTGTCCGAACCTTTGAGAACCCCAAGGGAGCCGAGATCGGGCGCGATGGTCAGGCCTCCACCGAGTGGAAGACCGGGACGACTCGACGACGCACCCACCTGTAATTGGGGTTCGGACAAAACCTTCGGGCCGGCCCAGCCGGATGGAGCGTAATCAAATTCGGATGCCGCGGCGGCCCGCTACCCGTGGGCCGCCGTTTTCAATCGCCTCCGGCCCCGGCAGCCCGATCCCTCCGGCGCAAGGCGCACACCATGGGTGGGGCAACGAACCGGTGCGGGAGGATCGAGCCACGCGGCGTGAACCGATGAGTCGGCGAAGGTGCGGTTGCAGCCGGGGCGCCGTCGTGGGAAGGTGAAGGCCGTGAGCCGACGTGCAGACCGTGCCCCCGGGCCACCGCCGTATCCGCCCCACGTCAACCCCGGTCAGGGGCTTTGCTGAACATGACCGACACCCACGAACCCAGGCCCGCCAACTACTTCCCCGAGCTCGTGCGCACGCTCGTCGAGGACTACCGTGCCGAACCGCGGACCAGTCACCTCGATTCGCCGTTTTTGCCCAATCGCGATGAGGCGGTGCGGATACTCGACCTGCTGCGGCGGCTGGTGTTTCCCGGTTTCTTCGATTCCCACCGGCTGACCTCGGACATGATCGAGCCGCACGTGCTGGGCCTGCTCGAGACCGTCCGCCGCCGCCTGTATGAGCAGGTGCGCCAGGCCCTGCGCTACGAGCGCACCCTCGCCGAGGAAGGCGGCGGGGCCGCCTGCACCGACTGCGACCGCCGCGCCCGCGAAATCTGTGACCGCTTTCTCAAGAAGCTGCCCGAGGTCCGCCACATCCTGGCCACCGACGTGCAGGCCGCCTTCGAGGGCGACCCGGCCGCGACCGGCACGGATGAGACCGTCTTCTGCTATCCCGGTGTCTATGCGATCTTCACCCACCGCCTCGCCCACGAGCTGTGGCTGCTGGGCGTGCCGTTGCTGCCGCGGATCATGACGGAGTGGGCCCACACGCAGACGGGCATCGACATCCACCCCGGCGCCCGCATCGCCGAATCGTTCTTCGTCGACCACGGCACGGGCGTGGTCGTCGGTGAAACCACCATCATCGGCAAGCGGGTGAAGATATACCAGGGCGTGACGCTCGGGGCCCTGAGCACCAAGGGCGGCCAGGCCTGGCGCGGGCGGAAGCGCCACCCGACGATCGAGGATGATGTGACCATCTACGGCGGGGCGATCATCCTCGGCGGCGATACCGTCATCGGCCGCGGGGCGACCATCGGCGGGTCGGTGTTCATCACCAGTTCCGTGCCACCGGACCATTCCGTCACCATGCACCTGCCCGATCTCCAGATGCGGCCGCCGCACGAAAAACGCCGCGAGCGCGGCACCGCGGCGAGCGAAGACACCGCGGCCAACCCA
>PUMS01000270.1 GCA_003551485.1 Phycisphaeraceae bacterium
CCACCCCCGCCGTATGGCGAAAGTGAGCCCGATGAACAAGCGCCGAGTAGTGGTCACAGGCATGGGGTGGGTGACCTGCCTGGGCACCGACGTCAACGACGTCTTCGACCGGTTCGTGGCCGGCCACAGTGGGATCATTCCCATCACCCGGTTCAATGCCGAGGCCTATGACACGCGCTTCGGCGGCGAGGTCCGCAACTGGAACGGCGGGCCCAACCTCGATCGGCGCGATGCCAGACGGCTCGACCGCTTCGCCCAGTTCGCCATGAGTGCCGCCATCGATGCCGTGCGCGGCTCGGGCATCGAATTCGACCGGGAAAACCCCTGGCGCTGCGGCTCGGTCATCGGCACCGGCATCGGCGGGATGGAGGAGTTCGAGGCCGGCTACCGCAAGTTCCTCGAGAAGGGCCCCGACCGCGTCAGCCCCTTCATGGTCCCCAAGCTCATGTGTAACGCCGCCAGTGGCAACGTCTCGATCCACTGGGGCCTGAAGGGGCCCAACTCCGCCGTCACCAGCGCCTGCGCCAGTGCCGCCCATGCCATCGCCGAGGCCGCCGACTGCATCCGCCACGATGCGGCCGACGTGATGATCACCGGCGGGTGCGAGGCGGCCCTGACGCCGCTGGGGCTGGCCTGCTTCTCGGCCCTGCGGGCCCTCTCGACGCACAACGACGACCCCGCCGGTGCCTCGCGCCCCTTCGACGCCCAGCGCGACGGCTTCGTCCTGGCCGAGGGCGCCGGTGTGCTGCTGCTGGAAGAGTACGAACACGCCCGTCGCCGCGGCGCGCCGATCCACGCCGAACTGCTGGGCTATGCCCAGTCGGCCGATGGCTCGCACATCACCGCCCCCGATGAGAGCGGCGAGGGCGCTGCTTACGCCATGTCCGCCGCGCTGCGCGACGCCGAGATCGACCCCACCGACGTCGACTACATCAACGCCCACGGCACCAGCACGCCCCTGGGCGACGTGGCCGAGGTCACCGCCATCAAGCGCCTGTTCAATGACCATGCCTACAAGCTGTGCGTCAGCTCGACCAAGAGCATGGTCGGCCACTCCCTGGGCGCCTCGGGCGGGATCGAGGCCGTGGCCACCATCCGCATCCTCGAAACCGGCATCGTGCATCCGACGATCAACTACCGCACGCCCGATGCCGAGTGCGACCTCGACTTCGTGGCCAACACCGCCCAGCAGCGCCCCGTTCGCACCGCCATCAGCAACTCCTTCGGCTTCGGCGGCCACAACGTCTGCCTGGTCCTTGGCAGGTTCGAGTGACCGCGCGGCCACCCCCGCCCCTCGTTGCACACCGATTCGATCGCGTCCGCGAAGCGCCGCTTCGGTAGGTTTGAACTGAATCGTTCAGCGCATCACGCGCAGCCCGCAGGTGGACAGGCCGTGAAAGGTGACCTTACACCTTCAGGTCCGGCTCGTAGGCCAGGACCTCGCTGTAGCGGGCGCGCAACGGATCGATGACCTGCTCGATGAGTTCTTCGACCTGCCGGGGGGCGCGACCGATGAAGCGGGCGGGGTCGAGTTCGCCTTCGAGGTCGATGCCGGCGAAGACCGGCTCGACCGCGAGACGCTCGAGCAGGTCGTTGTCGCCGCCCTCGCGCTTGACCCGCTCGGCGGCGGCCTGGCTGTGGCGGCGGATGACCTCATGCACTTCCTGGCGGTCGGCGCCGCGCCGAACCGCGGCCATGAGCAGTTCTTCGGTGGCCATGAACGGCAGTTCGGCGCGCAGGTTGCGATCGATGGTCCGGGGGTACACCACCAGGCCGCCGCTGATGTTGACCATCAGCTCGAGGATGCCATCGGTGGCCAGGAAGGCCTCGGGCAGCGACAGGCGGCGGTTGGACGAATCATCGAGCGTGCGCTCCAGCCACTGCGTGGCGCAGGTGGCGGCGGCGTTGGCCGGCATCGACATCACGAAGCGTGCCAGACCCGTGGCACGCTCGCAGCGCATGGGATTGCGCTTGTAGGCCATGGCCGAGGAGCCGACCTGCTCGGCCTCGAACGGCTCCTCGATCTCCTTGCGGTGGGCCAGCAGGCGGATGTCGTTGCAGATGCGGCTGACCACCGCCGCCAGCGCTGACAGCGATGACAGCACCTGGACGTCGATGATGCGCGGGTAGGTCTGGCCCGTCACGTGATACACGCGCTGCGGGTCCACGCCCATCTTCTGCGCCACAAGGCGCTCGAGTTCGAGCACCCTGGCATGGTCGCCGTCGAAGAGGCTCAGAAACGAGGCCTGCGTGCCCGTGGTTCCCTTCACCCCGCGAAAGCCGATGCTCTGGATGCGGTATTCGATGTCGGCCAGGGCCAGGGCCAGGTCGTAGGCCCAAAGGGCAGCGCGCTTGCCCACCGTCACCGGCTGCGCCGGCTGGAAATGGGTGAAGCCGAGCGTGGGCAGGTCCTTCCACTGCTGGGCGAAGCGGCCCAGCCGGTCGATGACCGCCGCGGTCTTGCCCGCCACAAGCTCCAGGGCCCGGCGCATCAGCAGCAGCTCGGCATTGCAGTTGACGTACTGGCTGGTGGCGCCGAGGTGAATGACCGGCCGCGCCGCCGGGGCCACATCACCGAAGGCATGCACGTGAGCCATCACGTCGTGGCGCAGCCGCTTTTCATAAGCCGCAGCGGCATCGAAGTCGATGTCCTCGACGTGCTCGCGCATCTGCCCAAGCTGTTCATCGCTGATCGGCAGGCCCAGTTCCTGCTGGGCCTCGGCCAGTGCCAGCCACAGCCGGCGCCAGAGGATGAACCTGCTTCGCGCCGACCACAGCTCGATCATCTGCGGCGAGGCATTGCGGCCGACCAGGGGCGACTCATACTGACTGTACCGATCATCCATCAATCCGCTCCAACACGCCCGCCCCGCATCACCTCATCCCCCTGCATTGGCCGCCACGTGGGCCGGCCATCGACAACCTCGAACACGTAGCCCTCGCGGCCATCGCTGACCTCCATGCGGCCATCGGCGATGCGAAGGTACGGGCTCTCATACACCCCACCGCCGGCCCAGTTGGACCAGTCGATGGGCTCATTGTTGATCCGCCCCTCGGCCCGCAGGCGCGTGGACTGATACACCATCTCGAGCTCATCGTCGGCCAGTGACCGGTATCGCACGATGCCCTCGGTCTCGAACGCCGTTGCATCCAGCCGCGTGTGCCGCCCCACCGCCTCGATGAAGGCATCGAGCGAGCCGTGCTCGACGCGGTCGGCGGCATCCACAACAAAACCTGTGCGGTCGCCGGGGAGGATGAGCACATCGTAGCGGGCCAGCCGCTGCGCAGCGCGGTCCTCATCCTCCTCACTGGTGCGCAGCCAGCCCCAGGTCGCACTCAGGGGCCGGATGGCGATGAAGGCCTCGCCGGCATCGACGAAGATCGCCCCCTCGTGCTCGCGGATGGCCTGCACCTGGCGCGGAATGTAGACCCAGCTCTCGGCCAGTTCACCGGCCTGACTGAGACGCTCGGCGGCGGGGGCATCCAGCGGCAGGTGCTCGAGGCGCTGCTGAGCGTGGCGGTAGCGCTGCTGCTGCTGCGGATCGAGTTCGCCTTCGGGTTGGGGGCCGGTCTGGCCGGTGACCAGGATCATGGCGCTGCGCTTCTGGATCGTCTGGTCGTAGGGGCTGTGGCCGATGGGCCCGAGCGTTCGGGGATGGCCGCCGCCAAGGATGAACGAACCCCGCGGCCCACGGGCATTGAGCGCCCAGACGGTCTGTTGTCCGGCGTTGTCCACCATCGTCATGGCGATGCTGCCCAGGGCGAAGCCGCGGCTGCAGTAGAAGGTTTCCTGGAAGGCGTTGCGCGTGCGCAGGTGATAGGTCGGCCGCGCGATGCGGGCCTCGAAGGGCAACTCGAGCTGCTTGGTCACGATGTTGCCGATCACCCGGTTGGGCCGGTAGCCGCTGGTGGCCAGGTGCAGGGCCACCTGTTCGGACTCGGCCATGGGCTGGGTGGTCTCGGGGAAGAAGGCCCACAGCATGGTGTCCATCTCGCCCAGGCCGAAGCCATCGACGAAGCCGCGCTTCTGTGGGCCGGTGAAGTTGCCGTTGAACACCTTCAGGCCGTAGCTGAGAAAGTAGAAGTCCAGCGTCGCCCTGGCCAGCTCGCGGGTGTGCGGATCGGGTGAAAAGTCGTAGAGGTTGAGAAAGCCGCGGATCGAGTGCGGGTAGTAGATGCTCGAATCGTACTCGCCGTTGCCGTAGCTGAGAATGCGCTCGAGGTAGTCGGTGATCATTTCGGTGATCAGCCGCTCGGCCTCGGGTGCGGGGTGGTGGCTGATGTCGGCCTCGGGCCCGAAGCGCTGGGCATAGAGCAGGCCGCTGGTGCGCCACATGGTCTTGTGGTTCTCGGTGCCGCCGTCGCGGACGTTTCCGCCGAGCAGTTCCCCTTCCTCGCCCACCAAGTCGTGGGCGGTGGTCATGGGGGCGTGCTCGCGGTCGGGTCCATCGCTGGGCCGCCGCGCCTCGCGGTACTCGGCCACGGCCTTCTGAAAGGCCGCGTGCCACTGCGGGTCCATCTGCTCGCCCACCAGGCCCAAGAAGCGCGCCCAGTTGGCCGCGGCGAAGTGGTACTGCTGGTTGAGGTTGCCCGGGATCGAGAGAAAGGCCTGCGTCTGCCAGTGGCCGGGATGCTTCATCAGGTAGGCGGTGGCCGGGGGCAGGTCGTACTTGAGCGAGTCGCCGCCGAAGGCCGTGATGCGGCCCTCCCGGTCGCGCTGCCGCGGGCCGAAATAGCCGGTGGGCCCCTGGGTGTAGGCGCGGCCGGTGTAGGGCGAGTAGACCGTCTCGCCCTCGAGTGCCCAGGTGACCACACGCTGGCCGGTGTCCGGGCAGGTCGAGACCGCCCTGCTGCGCTGGCCGAAGGTGGTCTGGGCCAGGTTCGGCACCGTCACGGCCACCCGCTTCTGGAAGCCGACCTCATCGCTGTAGGTGGCCGGGTTCCAGGGCATGGCCGGCTCGGGCTCGTTGTGCTTCATGGCCGCACAGCCCCCATTGAACA
>PUMS01000099.1 GCA_003551485.1 Phycisphaeraceae bacterium
CCGTGTTCGTTGATCGTCGGGATGCGGCGATGCCGCGACAGGGATTCGGCCCGGTTATACTGCGGCGATGCAGTATCGCCACCTCGGCCGCGCTGGGTTGCGCGTGTCCGCCGTCGGGTTCGGCGGCGCGCCGATCGGGTTGCAGGGGTACCTGGGCGGGGAGGACCGCGACAGCCCGGCGTTTCAGCAACGTGCCATCGATGCCGTGCGGGAGGCGGTGGCAAAGGGGATCAACTACTTCGACACCGCGCCCGGATACGGTGACGGCCGCTCCGAACGCCTGCTCGGGCAGGCGCTGGAGCCGCACCGTGAGGCGGTGCACATCGCCACCAAGATTCCCCTGGGCGATGCCTCGACGACCGAGGCGGCACGCACCGATGCCCTGGGCGCCAGCCTCGAGAGGCTGCGCAGCGGCCATGTCGAGGTCCTCCAACTCCACGGCACGCGCTGGAGCGATGAGCAGGCCGAGTTCATCCTCACTGGCGGTCTGCTGGACTGGGCCCAGCGGATGCGCGACCGCGGCCGGTTCAGGCTGCTGGGCATCACCGCCGAGAGTTCCAACGCGGCCCTGGAACGGCTGGTCGGCTCGGGCCGCTTCGACGTGCTCCAGGTCTGCTACAACCTCATCTACCAGGGCGCCTGCGATCACCAGCGCCGGCCGGCGGCGGGCATCATCCCCCAGGCGCGCGAGTTGGGCATGGGCATCCTCACCATGCGCAGCGCCACCAGCGGCTTCCTCCAGCGCCTGCTGGCCGGGACGTCTCCCGGCCCTGGCAGCGCGGCCGTCACCCGCCTGGCGATCCAGTTCGTGCTCTCAACGCCGCAGGTGGATGTGGCTTTGGTGGGCATGAGCAGCGTCGATGAGGTGCATACCAACGCCGCTATCGCCGATGACCTTGCCGGCCGGCTGGACCTCGGCGCCCTGCACGAGCGTTACCCCAAGTCTCTTCCCCATGACCGATGATGGAGAGCGATGTTGAACATCACCCGCATCGAACCGCTCCTGATGCACTGGCCGCGCGGCGGCAGCAGCGCCTACGTGCGCCTCACCGCCGAAGATGGCACCTTCGGCCTGGGCGAGGCCAGCCCGATGTACGGCGGGCGTGCTTCGCTTCAGATCGTCCGCGACCTTGCCGGCGATATTGAAGGCCGCCCCGCCCTGGACAGCGCTGTGCTCCATGACACGCTGTTTCACAAGGCGATCAAGCTCGGCCCCGACGGCGCCCTGGCCGGGGCGCTGGCGGCGATCGACATTGCGATGTGGGACCTCAAGGGCAGGCTGCTGGGCCAGCCCATCCACCGGCTGCTGGGCGGGGCGTGGCGGACCACGCTGCCGTTCTATGCCTCGATCGGCGGTCACGGCGCGCGCAGCGTGGATCAGACGGTGGCCGAGGTCGAGCGCTGGATGAAGAAGCTGGAGCCGGCGATGGTCAAAATCCGCTTCGATGCGGACAAGACCACGCGCGATGCGGACATCGAGGGTGACATCGCCAAGGCACGGGCCGTGCGCAGGCTCGTCGGCGACGGCTTTCCCCTGGCTTTCGATGCCAATAACGGGCTCTCGGTGCAGGGGGCGATCCGCATCGGCCGGGTGCTCGAGGAGTTGGGCTACGTCTGGTTCGAGGAGCCGGTGCAGCACTACCACAAGGCCGGCTTCGAAAAGGTTGCCGCCGCGCTGGATGTGCCCATCGCCGCGGGCGAGCAGGAATACACCCTCGGCGGCGTGCAGGCGCTGATCGATGCGGGCGTGGGCATCATCCAGGCCGACATCATCAAGACCGGCGGCTTCACCGGCCTGAACCACGTCGCCTCGCTGACCCGCGCTGCGGGTGTGGACTTCGTGCCCCACCAGACCCAGCCGGTGATCGGCCACGTGGCCAGCATGCACCTGGTCGCCACGCTGCTGCACAGCCATCACCCTGTCGAGTATTCCGACCCCTGGGGCCGCCAGGATGAGGTGTTCAACAACCCCCCCAGCCCCCGATCCGGCGCCTTCACCCTGACCGACGCCCCCGGCCTGGGCCTGGAACTGAACGAACCGGCCCTCACGGCCCGCCTCGAACCCGCCGCACAGGTTCCGTAGGGCCGGGTTGACGGCCCCGCGAGGGGCCATGGCTCTCCATGCAGCGGACGCGGCCTCGCGGCCTACTGGCGGCGCCAGGGCAGGTCGGCGTTGCGGGCGGAGCGGATCATCATCAACTCGCCCACGTGCTCGGGTGTGATCATGCCCACGAGGCGGCCGGTGTGGTCGAGCACCGCAAGGAGGGGGCAGCCTTGTTCCTGCATGCATCGGAAGGCCTCGTCGAAGTTCGCACCGGCCTCGACGGTGGGCACATCCCGGCGCATCAGGTCGCGGATGGGCGTTTCCGCACCATGCTCGCGCAGCGCGGCGATGATGTCGTCGCGCGTGAGCACACCGATGAGCCGGTCGCTCTCATCCACGATGGGAAAATCCCGCTGCGTGGCGCGCAGGTGGAGGTTGACCGCATCCTCGATGCTCTGGTCGGGCCCGAGACAGTCGAAGCGCGTGAGCATCGCATCGCGGACGTAAAGGTCGCGGGCCAGGCCGCGCATCCGCGCGGCGGTGGCCTCCTGCTCGGCCCCGATCCAGACGAACACCGCGATGAGGATCAGCAGCGGGTGGAAAAGAAACAGCCCCGCCAGGCCGAACAGCACGGCCATGCCCTGCCCCACCGTCGCCGCGATCTGCGTGGCCTGCACGTGGCCCATCATCGACGCCAGGATCGCGCGCAGCACCCGGCCGCCGTCCATGGGGAATGCCGGCAACAAGTTGAACGCCACGAGGAAGATGTTGACCACCGCCAGCATGAGCAGCAGCAGCGCCACCGGCCCGGCGGGCAGGGCTTCAGCCTCGATGGCCTCCTCGCCGCGGGTCAACTCCATCAGCCGCTCGAGTTGCCCGGGCTCGATCGTCCAGCCCAGGATCATCAGCAGCACGGCGGCAATGACCACGTTCACCGCCGGGCCGGCCAGGGCCACGATCAGCTCCTGGTGAGGCTTTTCCGGCATCCGCGCCATCCGCGCCACCCCCCCGATGGGCAGCAGCGTGATCTCCGGCGTGGGGATGCCGAACCACCGCGCGGCCAAGGCATGGCCGAACTCATGCAGCAGCACGCACAGAAACAGCAGGCAGATGAACGCCAGCCCACCCACCGCCGCTGGAATGCCGCCGGCAAAGTAGAACACGACGGCGAAAAAGAGCAGCAGCAGCAGGAACGTGATGTGCAACCGCACGTCGATGCCGGCGATGCGGGCGATGCTGAATGACCAACGCATGATGGTCGAAACTCCTTACCGTGGCGCGGCCGAGCGGGCCCGTGGCCTGCCCCGTGTGGTGGCCGCTTCAGTCGGCCGCGGCTGCGACGGCGCCGATGGGCGGTCCGCAGGCCCGTCCGGCCCACATCCAATCCTACGTCCCCACGGCAGGCCCTGACACCGGACCGCCCCGCCCCCGGACCCGCCCCTCATCCGCCGGTGCCCTTGGCCTCCCGACAAAGTGATATGATCGCACAGGGGCCGGGCCATCGGCCCCACCGCGACCGCGAAAGGGTGGCGATGCCGCGCTGGATGCTCATGTTCGTGCTGATGCCACTGCTGGCTGCGCTGGGCGCCGCGTCGGCGGGGTGTCTGCCATCGGCCCGGACGGGGGACCTCTATTCCGACAACCCCGCGCCCCTGCTGGATGCCATCCACCGCGCGGGGAGGCAGCGCGATCAGGCGGCGGTGCCGCGGCTGATCGAGCTGCTCGACCACGATGATGATGCGGTGCGGATGTTCAGCATCCAGGCCCTTGCCCGCATCACCGGGGTGGAAGACCGCATGGGCTACGACCCCTACGCCCCCGCCACCCGCCGCCGCGCGGCCATCCGGCGATGGATCGACGCGGCCAGAGACGGCCGGCTCGGCGGTG
The DNA here is from genome assembly GCA_003551485.1 of Phycisphaeraceae bacterium. Lineage (GTDB taxonomy): Bacteria > Planctomycetota > Phycisphaerae > Phycisphaerales > Phycisphaeraceae > B1Sed10-187. The sequence continues at coordinate 3,932 of PUMS01000099.1, forward strand.
AGGCATCGCCACCGGCCCGCGTTGAACTGGATTGAGAAACCCCACCGTCAGCCCACGGCGCTGCGCATGCACGACCCCTCAGCCGACATCGAGTTGCGAATCCGCAGCGATCCGCGGTTCCTCGGCGTCGTGCGCGCTGCGGTCGAGGCGGCGGCAAAGCGGATGGGCATGGGAGAACGCGCTGCGCTGGAACTGGTGGCCGGCGTCGATGAGGCGGTGTGCAACGTGATCCGGCACGGCTACCGCGATGCCGCGGATCAGCCGGTGTGGATCAGCCTGCGCGAGTTGAAATTGGGGCGGCGCAAGGCCCTGGAGGTCCGCATCGAGGATCGCACCGGGTGCCGGCCCGAGGATATCGCCCCCCGCCCGTTCGACCCGAACCGGCCGGGCGGGCTGGGCATGAACATCATCCAACGCAGCATGGATACGGTATGTTACGATCAACGCCCCGATGGCAGCGGGCTGGTGCAGACGCTGTGCAAGTATCTCGACCCCGAACCCCCGGCCACGCCGCGGGAGTGAGCCGCCATGGTTGACCATCCCCCCACCCCCGGAAGCCCCGGAAGCCCCGGAAGCCCCGGAAACCCCGGAAACCCCGGAAGCCCCGACGGCCCCGAAGCCGGCGAAGGCGGGCTGTGCCGGGTCGAGCGCCTCAAGCAGGGCCTGCGCATCAGCATCCATGGCGACATCGACTACTCCCGCGCCCCGGAGCTGCGCCAGGCGCTGCTGGCCCAGCTCGGCAGCAAGCCGGCGCGGCTGATCGTGGACCTGTCGGGTGTGCCCTACATGGACAGCTCCGGCGTCGCCACCCTGGTCGAGGCGTTTCAGGTGCAGCGTGAGCGCGGCGGAAAACTCGTGCTCTGCGCCCTGCAACCCAAGGTCAAGGGCATCTTCGAGATCGCCCGGCTCGACACCGTCTTCCAGATCGTCGAGAGCTGCGCTGAACTGACCGACTGAGCCCCGCACGCACGCCCCCACAGCGCGGCCTCTTGACCGCCCGATCGCGCCGGGCGCATCGCATTGCGGCTCGGTCGGGAGCAGCCGCCCCGCC
>PUMS01000431.1 GCA_003551485.1 Phycisphaeraceae bacterium
AGTCGCTCATGGTTCGGTCCTCGGGCTGGTAGGTGCGTCGCGTTTTGAAAGAACATAGCCTTTTTGCTGCACCCGGTCACGCCGGGGCCCACATTGTCCCTCTAGACCAAGGTCTATTGAGACGTCTCACCACCTGCCCCGGGATGTCCCACAGGAATCCAGTTCTGGAATTTGAGACACCGGTGGTCTATCGTCTAAGACCCATGTGAGACAATTCCAGGGAGACTCCCATGCTGATCGGCTACGCCCGGACCTCGACCCTTGACCAGAAAGCCAGCATCGACGCCCAGGTTCGGGATCTGAAGGCGGCAGGCTGCGAGAAGATCCTGCGGGAGCAGGTTTCCTCGGTGGATGTCGCGAAGCGAGCGCGACTCGCCGAGGCACTGGAGCATATCCGCAGGGGCGACACCCTGGTCGTGACCAAGCTCGACCGGCTGGCGCGGTCGGTACGGCACCTGTTCGAGATCACCGAGACCCTCGCCGAGAAGGGCGCGGCACTGCGGATCCTCGATCTCGGGATCGACACGGGAAAGCCGACGGGCAAGCTGGTCCTGACGGTGCTGGGCGGCATCGCGGAGTTCGAGCGCGAGATCATGCTGGAACGTCAGCGGGAGGGGATCGCGAAGGCTAAGGCAGCCGGGAAGTACAAGGGCCGGAAACCGACTGCCAGGGCGAGGGCGGACGAGGTCAACGCTCTGAAGGCTCAGGGTGTGGGTCCGACCGCGATCGCGAAGCAGGTGGGGATCGGTCGGGCGTCGGTGTACCGGATTCTTGCGACTTCGGGGTGATCGGCTACGGGCCTGAGTAAAGCGTTTCTGTGTATCGACTGGTTGACCACCGTCAGCGTCGAGGTCTACATTCACGACAGCGGACTCAGAAGAGCCGCTGGTTCTCGTCCACACGCACAAGCGGTGGGTGCCTGAACGACCCCTGGGGGCGGTCAGGACTTCTTCCAAACATTGGAGAGTCCTTATGCCCTCAAAACTCGCCCGTCTCCGTTCTCAAGCCTTCGTCCGGCAACAGGGTCGCTGCTGCTACTGCGGCGTCTCGATGTGGATCGAGGATCCTCGGCTTTTTGCCGAAGCCCACGGTATCACCCTGGCTCAAGCTCGCCCGCTCGAATGTACCGCCGAGCACCTCTTGGCAAGGCAAGATGGCGGTCGTGATTCCGAGACCAACATCGCCGCAGCCTGCCAGTGGTGCAACATGCGGAGGCATCGCGGCAGAAAGCAAGCACCGAGTCCCGAGCAGTACCAAACCTTTGTCAGAAATCGGCTGGCACAGCGTCGATGGCATCATCCATGGGTGCTTACCAACCCCACGCTGGCAGATGCCCACCTGGCGTCCTGTGGGCCGAGGTGAGTCGAGCAGCATGCTCGGTGCGTCCGGTGGTGTAGGCTTGCCCCATCGGAACCGGGAACAGGACATCACGGGAATGAACCAGCAGGCGCTCTCTTCGTTCATCTGGTCCGTCGCCGACCTCCTGCGGGGCGACTACAAGCAGTCGGAATACGGGCGGGTCATCCTGCCCTTCACGGTTCTCCGGCGGCTCGACTGCGTCCTTGAGTCCACCAAGGAATCGGTCCTCAAGGAATACGCCGAGAAGCGGAAGCTCAACATCAACCCCGACCCGTTCCTGCTCCGAGTGTCCGGGGTCGGTTTCTTCAACACCTCCCCCCTCGACATGAAGAAGCTGATGGGGGATCAGGACCACATCCAGGACAACCTGCTCAGCTACATCGAGTCGTTCTCGCCGGAAGTGCGGGACATCTTCGAGAGGTTCAACTTCCACGTTCAGGTGGACCGGCTCCAGCGGAGCGGGCTGCTGTATCTGGTCACGGAGCGATTCGCTCAGATCGACCTGCACCCCGATGTGGTCGACAACCACCAGATGGGGCTGGTGTTCGAGGAACTGATCCGCCGGTTCGCGGAGATCTCCAACGAGACGGCTGGAGAGCATTTCACGCCCCGCGATGCGATCCGCCTGATGGTCAACCTGCTGTTCATCGAGGACGACGACGTGCTGTCCCGTCCGGGGACGGTGCGGACCATCTATGACCCGACAGCAGGCACCGGCGGGATGCTGTCCGTTGCCGGGGAGTATCTGGCGGAACTGAACCCCCAGGCCCGGTTGACCATGTTCGGGCAGGAGTTGAACCCGGAGTCCTACGCCATCTGCAAGGCAGACATGGTGATCAAGGGGCAGGACATCTCGAACATCGTGTTCGGCAACACCCTGTCGGCGGACGGGCTGATCGGCAAGCTGTTCGACTACATGCTCTCGAATCCGCCGTTCGGGGTGGAGTGGAAGAAGATCGAGGCGGTGATCCGCCGGGAACACAAGGAAAAGGGCTTCAACGGCAGGTTCGGTCCCGGTCTCCCGCGAGTGTCCGATGGGTCACTGCTGTTCCTCTTGCACCTCATCTCGAAGATGCGCCCGGCGTCGGAAGGTGGTAGCCGGTTCGGGATCGTCCTGAACGGGTCTCCGTTGTTCACGGGCGGGGCAGGGTCGGGAGAGAGCGAGATCCGCCGGTATGTGCTGGAGAACGATCTGCTGGAGGCGATCGTCGCCCTGCCCACGGAGATGTTCTACAACACCGGCATCGCCACCTACGCGTGGATCCTGTCCAACCGCAAGCCGGAGGCTCGGAAGGGGAGGGTCCAACTGATCGACGGCAGCCACTTCTGGCAGAAGATGCGGAAGAGCCTGGGCAGCAAGCGGCGGGAGATGTCGGATGAGCATATCGATATCGTCACCAAGCTGTTCGGGGAGTTCACGGCCGCCCATCTGGCGACGATTCTGGACGCCAATGGCAAGGAGGTAGGGCGAGAGGTCCTGAGGCCCGAAAAAGCGGCTCCAGAAGCCCCAGAAGGCGGCAAAGTGCGTGTCGTGCCGATTTCCCGGATCTTCGACAACCGGGACTTTGGCTACCGGACCATCACGGTCGAGCGACCGATCCGCGACGAGACGGGCATGGCGGTACTGGGCAAGAAGGGCAAGCTCAAGGGCAAGCTGCAACCGGACACCAGCCTGCGGGATACCGAGAACGTGCCGCTCCGCGAGGACGTCGAGGCGTATTTCAAGCAGGAGGTGCTGCCCCACGTGCCCGACGCCTGGATCGATCACGACAAGACCAAGGTCGGCTACGAGATTCCGTTCAACCGGCACTTCTACGTGTTCGAGCCACCCCGTCCGCTAGAGAAGATCGACGCTGACCTGAAGCGGTCCACCGACCGGATCAAGCAGATGATCGAGGAACTGTCGGCATGACCTTCCCCCGGTATCCGGCATACAAGGATTCCGGCGTGGAGTGGCTGGGAGAGATCCCAGAGCATTGGGCGGCGACACCATTGAAGCGGATGTTGTCTCGAAACGACAGTGGGGTGTGGGGAGACGAGCCAGAGTCCGATGATGACCCAATAGTTCTCCGCTCCACAGAACAGGGTATTGGTGGCGAGTGGCAAATCACCGACCCTGCGAGAAGAAAATTGTCGAAGACAGATATCGAAAAGAGCCTCTTATATCAGAACGATCTGCTGGTGACGAAGTCCAGCGGTAGCGAAGCGCATATAGGTAAAGCCAGTTTGGTCACACCAGAGGTGGCTGCACTCCGTCCATGTTATTCAAATTTCATGCAACGACTGCGCGTCACAGCCGATCATTCTCCAAGCTTTGTGCATTTTATCCTCAATAACCGAATCGCACGGGAACAGATGGCGTTCTTGTCGAGTTCATCGACGGGCCTCGCGAACCTCAACGCAACAGTTATTGGTCAAGTTCGAGCAGCGGCGCCGCCGCTCATGGAGCAAACAAGCATTGCCGCGTTTCTTGCCCACGAAACCTCCAAGATCGACGTCCTCATCGCCGAGCAGCAGAACCTGATCGCCCTGCTCAAGGAGAAGCGGCAGGCAGTCATCTCGCATGCGGTCACCAAGGGCCTGAACCCGGATGCACCGATGAAGGAATCGGGGGTGGAGTGGTTGGGGGAGGTGCCGGAGCATTGGGTCACACCTCCCCTGTCATTCCGATACACCTCAGAACTGGGAAAAATGCTTGACACAGCGAGGATCAGCGGGGATCACCCTGTGCCATATCTTCGGAATGTCGATGTGCAATGGGACCGATTCAATCTCGACGATCTCCCAGTCATGGACATCAAGCCGTCGGAGTACGAGCGTTACACAGTAAAGCCGGGAGACTTGATGGTTTGTGAAGGCGGCGAAGTTGGACGTACAGCGATAGTGCCGCACATTTCTGGGGTCCTCGGTTTTCAGAAGGCGCTCCATCGATTAAGGGCCGCGAGCAGCGCGGAAATCCCGCGATTTATGTTCTACACGCTTTCGTGTGCGGCGTCTCTCGGTGTGTTCACCATGGCGGGGCTTTCGACCATCGCGCACTTGACCGGAGAGCAACTGCGGCGATATCGCTTTCCGACTCCTCCACCAGATGAGCAAACCGCCATTGTCGCCTTTCTCGACCGCGAAACCGCCAAGATCGACAGCTTGATAGCCGAGGGCGAGCATGCGGTTGACCTCCTCCAAGAGCGCCGCGCTGCCCTGATCTCTTCCGCAGTCACCGGGAAGATCGACGTCCGTGGTCTGATGCGCCAGGAGGCGGCATGACCCCGAAGACGATCCAGATCTTCCTCCCCGGAGGTGACCCTAGGGGCATTCGAGTCGCGGAGATCACGACCCGGATCGTGCAGGTCATAGAGGTGCCGCGAAGCCTGTTGCAGGACTTCCTGAAGATGCCCGAGAGCAATCAGGTGGCGCTGTACTTCCTGTTCGGCGAGTCGGCGGACGGGGCGGAACAGAAGGTCTACATCGGGCAGACCGGGGATGTCCGGGCTCGACTGTCGCTGCACAACAAGCAGAAGGAGTTCTGGGAACGTGCCCTGGTGCTGATCTCGCGGACCAACAGCCTGACCCAGA
>PUMS01000261.1 GCA_003551485.1 Phycisphaeraceae bacterium
CATCGACGCCCAGGCCCTGCCCACGCAGCATCCCGCCGTCCGCCTGATCCCGGCCGACAGCCTCCCCGCCGAGCCCATCGAGCCGCTGCTGACCCGCCTGGACACCCTCCGCGGCAGCGACCCCGCCGCCCCCTGGCACGGCGCCGACCCCGAGCAGGTCCTGACCCTGCTGGGCGAGGCCGAGGCGGCCGTATCGATGCGCTGACCGTCGCCGCCGGGGCCGGGGACTGTACGGTGGCGGCTGATGCGGATGTGCCCGTGTGCGGGTTCACCGCGAACCTGGCGCGGGGACGTCTGACGATAACGACACGGCTGCGACATCCTGTCGCACAGATCGCGGCGTCCGGTTGCGTGTGATGCAACACAGGAGGGTCTGTTACCCGTCATCATTCTTCCCTGTGATATCGGGGACGATACCGGTTGAATGGCGGCAGTATCCCCCCCAGGAGGTTGCGGACGCTTTTTTCAGGCCAGGGCACTGCTTCGTTGCCGAACAGGCTGCACAGACCGCGCCAGATTCCCCTGGCACGCCCGATCGGCCCCGCACCCGCTACGCGTTGCGTGCATCGCAGCAGGATCACACTCAGATCATCGTCAGCATGATATCCGTGTGCTTCAAGTCGCCTCATGAAATCGTGGGCAAGTTCCTGCGGCTCTGTTGACCTGTTCGGGTCACCCACGTCAGTAAGAATCCGGCGCAGGTTTTCCGTGCCCAGCATCTGACCGTCCCGGTTGCGGGCCTCAATCAGGCCATCCGTGAAAACAAGCACGTGATCCCCGGGTTCCAACGTCATTTGCCAACCGGCATACCCGGATTGTTCCAGTACTCCAAGCGGTAGATTCATGGTGCCTTCATCTGAGCGGTACGTGTTCATCACCGTCCATGAACGGCAGCCACGACGATAGATGATTGGCGGCGGATGTCCGGCATTGCAGAGTGTCAGCTCGCCGATGGGTGCAAAAAAGGTCATGATCACGCCAGTGGCGAACCGCCCCATGCCCTGCTGGTGATCGTGCAGAACCCGGTTCATCTCCGCAGCGATCTGATACGGCTCGATGTGGTTGAGATAACGCCGCATCAAACCCCAGAGGAACCGGGCAATGCCCGCTGCCTCCTCGCCGTGCCCCATGACATCCACCAGCATGAGCCTGGTGATACGTCCGGTGCCACAGGAACTGAAATAGTGCACGTCTCCGCCGCACGACGTTGATCCATGAGGCCGGCACAGCACCCACGCTTCCATGCCTGGAAGCGTCAGGCTGACATCCGTATGCTCGTTGCCGCCCCACACCTCGAAACAGCTCATGCCGATGCGCGGTGCCATGTTCATCATCCTTTCACGCGGCACCTGGTCGATGCTGCGGTAGCGTCTGCAGGTGTGAATCGAAGGGAAATGGGGAACCTGCAATCCCGCGCCGGCAGTCCGGCCCGTCGGTTCTCCGCGCAGCGGGCTCGAGGTGAGGGTCGCTTCGCCATGCCCGCCGCGCCCCCGCCCTCATCCCGGTCCTTTCCCGCCACCGGAAGGGGACAGGGCGTAAACGCGGCCCAGCGTTCGTGTCACAGATGCAGGACAAAACGAGAATAACTCTTTGTCTCTGGAGCACACACCTACCATCGCGCACCGTCACGGTGTTCAGGTGGGCAAGACGGTCCGGGTCCGGATCACTGCTCATCGCCGTCTCCTGTGCGCCCCATCTTGTGCGGTTCGGGCTTGTGTCGGTGTGCGGCGCGGCGAATGCCTTCAAGCATACCGCGAAAGACCAACCCGTGGAGCGGTCGCACCGCGTGCCAGTACGCCAGGCCGGCCAATCCTCGCGGCCGGAATCGCGCGATCTGGACCAGCGTGGAGGCGTGCGCACCCTCGGGTTCGATTGCGAATGCCAATGTCGCCTCACCCGGCAGCTTCATCTCTGCGTGCAGGGTCAGGTGCGTCGGCTGCCTGATCTCAGTGACGCGCCAGAAATCAAGCGCATCGCCCACCCCGATTGCCTGTGGGTGCCGCCTGCCTCGTCGCAGGCCCGGCCCACCGACCAGTCGGTCCATCATCCCGCGCAGCCGCCACAACCAGTTCGCACCGTACCAGCCGTGGGCGCCGCCCATGCGGCACACCGCCTCGAAGACCGCCTCGGGTGGTGCCTCGACGTGCGTCCGCCGCGTGTCGACGAACTCGGTACCACCGGCCCACGGCGCATCGCCGGGCAGTGGTCCGGCATCGCTCCAGGCCGTCTCGACCTCATCGCATGCCTGTCGGCCGATCGCCGCTTCGATCGCCTCGCGGACGCTGAGCAGACGCTGGGGCATCAGTTCCCGGGCTCGCTGATCACGACAGACCACGCGATTGCGCAGCCCTTCGCCCAGCGGGCGGGCCATGCGATACGGCACCGGCGTGACCAGGTGAATCCACAAGGCACTGAGCCGCGGGGTGAGTACCGGCACCGGAATGATCCACCGCCGGCGCAAGCCCATGACCGCAGCGGCGATCTGCATCAACTCCCGGTAGGTCTGCACGTCAGGGCCACCGATATCCATGATCTGCCCCGCCGTCTCAGGCACGTCAAGGCACGCAACCAGGTTGTGAAGCACGTTGCGCACCGCGATCGGCTGCACTTCGGTGTCGACCCAGCGGGGTGTGATCATCACCGGCAGCCGTTCGACCAGGTAACGCAGGATCTCGAATGATGCCGAACCCGATCCGATGATCATCGCGGCGCGCAGCACGGTAAGTGATGTGCGTCCACTGCCCAACACGCCCTCAACCTCCCGGCGCGAGCCGAGATGCTCGCTGAGTTGATCGCCCATCTCCCCCAGACCGCCAAGGTAAATCACACGGGGCAGTTCGGCCTGATCCGCGGCGCGGATGAACGACTCGGCCAGGCGCCGGTCCTGCTGCGCGTAACCGCGCCCTGCTGTCTGCATCGAATGGACGAGATAATAGGCCGCGCAACAGCCGCGCATTGCCGTGGAAAGGAGAGCCCCGTCGCCCAGGTCGGTCTGCACCACCTCGACACGAGGATCACCTGCCCATGAGCGGCTTTCGAGCTTGCGCGCTGATCGAACCACGCACCGCAAGCGATGGCCCGCGCCAAGCAGGCGCAGCGCGAGTCGGCCACCAATATATCCCGTGGCACCAGTGAGCAGCACCGTACCTCTGGCGGGCGCCACTTGCCGGTGCTTGTTGGCAATCTCGAGACTGTGCAAGTTCAACCCACCTTCTTCACCTTTGCTGCGTGTCGGTCGGGGCCATCCGATCTTGCGATGTTACGCCGCAACACCCCCGGAAAGCATTGTGTGGGCCTCTGGCTCAGGGATGCAGATGGTGTAGGCAGCGGCGGGCTCGAGCGGCACTGGGGTCGCCGGCGGGATTCACCACCCCTGATGTCGCGCCCCTCACCCCCGACCGCTCAGCAGGCCGATGCGCCGGGTGTAGAGGGCGTCGAGGCGGGTTCGAAGGGGGGGCAGGGTGTCGGTGGCGTCGAGTTGGTGGGCGATGGCGGTCAGCAGGTGGATGAGGTTGAAATAGTCGTTGAGGCTGATGGTCTCGGCGGCGATGCGAGGGGGGCGAGGGGCATGCTGCCGGCCGCGGTCGGCCATGTTGTGGTAGTTGCCCAGCGGCAGGCACAGGCAGGTGGCGGTGTGGCCGAGTTGCTGGAAGGCGGTGGCCTCGCACGTGCCGCCGGCCATCAGCTTGCGCTGCCATTTGAAGTCAGGCCGCTCGGCGGAAAGTTGCTCGGCGATCTGACCCAGGCGGTGGGTCAGGTCGGGGTCGAAGGTGCTGGTGCGGTCGCCGACGCGGACGATGGGCCCAGCCCCGATGGGCGACTCGCGGAAGCTGCGCGAGTTCTCCAGGGCGATCACGCGGGCACGCGGCGGGATGAAGCGGTTGTGGCACGCGGCCATGGCGCCGATGAAGCCGACCTCCTCGGCACGGGTCAGCAGCACGCGAACGTTTCGATGCCAGGCGGCCTCGCCGAGCCGGTCCAGCGCGGCCAGGGCCGCGGCGACGGCCGCGAGGTCGTCACAGGCCGGGGCGTAAAGCCGATCGCCACGGATGCGCGGGGCCGGCAGGTCCCAGGTGAGAATGTCGCCGGCCTCGGCGGTGATGGGGCTGTCGAAACGGATGGTGGCGATGCCATCGTGCTCGCGCTGGGGGTCGGGCGGCTGGTAGTGGGTGACCCGGCCGCGGAGGGGCCGGCGGCCGCGGTGCAGTAGCACCGCACTGCCCTGGAAGAACGCTTCGAGCACCCCGCCGCGGAACTCGGCCCGCAGCTCGGGGCTATCGTGGGCCGGCTCGCTGACGACAAAGGCCGGGTGGTCCATGTGCGCGGTGAACAGGATCAGCTCTGGCCTTGTGGCAGCAGCCGGGCCGCCGGCATCGCCGCTGCGTTCGAGCATGAGGTTGCCGTGGGCATCGGTGGAAATGGCGATGCCCGGCCGCTCCGCGGCCCACCGATGGACCCACTGGATGACGTGCCGCTCGCAGCCCGCGGCGGTGGGCAGGCCGGTGAGCTCGAGCAGCCAACGTCGGGCCTCGACATCGGCGGGCGGCGGCTCGGCGGCCTCGTCCGATGTTGCCGTGGTGGTGCGGGTCGGTCGCGACATGGTGTGGCCTCGGATGGCATCGGGTCCGGCATCACAGCGATTCGAACTGCTGGCGGACGGTACGGGCCTCGGTCTGGAGGTTGGTCAGTTGCTCGCGCGTCTGTTTCACCAGTTCGGCCGGGGCGCGGTCGGTGTATCCCTTGTTGGCCAGTCGGGCTTCGAGCCTGGCGATGTTGCGCTCGAGCTCCTCGAGTCGCTTGCTCAGCCGCTGACGTTCCTGCTCGGGGTCGATCAGGCTGTGGATGTAGAGCTCGACGTGGCCGGCGGTGGTCGCCGCGGCATCGGCGGGGCGCTCGGCCCGGGGGCCGATGTCACCGGTCTCGACG
>PUMS01000422.1 GCA_003551485.1 Phycisphaeraceae bacterium
GCCGCGTGCCGCCGGCGGCAGCCGCGGCGTGTACGGTGAGTTCGGCATCCACGGCAGCTACGACATCCACGCGCTGGGTGAAGACATGCCCGTGACGGCCATCCTCGGCTCGACCATCGGCTGGTCCTACCACAGGTACTATCAGCCGGCCACGCCGACCAACAACCGCGACTGGGGCTTCGTGACCCTCGACCTGGGCGCCAAGATGCCTCTGCACGCGCTCATCCCCGAGGAGTTCGGTGCCTGGAGCATCGAGGGCGGCCTGAGCCTGATGTGGATCGGCAACGGCCCGTCACGACTCGGCTTTGAACTCGGGACCACGCCGGCCAGCGAGCGCTTCAAGCCACTGTGGCACGCCAAGATCGGCGTGGACTTCTGATCCTTTTCAATCACACCGGCTGACCGCCGGCGGCCTACAGGAACCCGGGCCCGCCGGCACAAGCCGACCCCAAGGCTCGACCCCCGTGGACCGGGTCGAGCCTTTTTCATGCGCCAGGACCGGCCTCCCGTTCCCCGCCGCGCGGCTCCCGTGTGAAAGAGGCACCGGGCGTGAGGGAGGAAACGTGTCGCCCGCCGCGGCTCGCCCCTCAGCCCGGCGGCCGGAGGCAGAGCGGCAGGCTCCAGACGCCGACAGCCATTCTCCCCACCGCCGGGCCACGCTGTGCCCGCAGCGCCTGGTTGGCGTATAGTCGCGGCATGAGACTGCTGGTGACCGGTGGCTGCGGGTTTATCGGGAGCAACTTCATCCGCCACGTGCTCGAAGCGCGGCCGGGGTGGTCGGTGGTCAACCTCGATGCGCTAACCTACGCCGGCAGCGAAACGACGCTGGCGGACCTGCACGAGTCAGGCGGCGGCGGGCCCGGCGCCCCCGCCAGCCCCGACGCGACCGCCACCACAACCGCCGCCGCGGGGCCGGGGCCACGCCCACCGGCCGCGCGGTATCGGCTGGTGGTGGGCGATGTATGCGATGCGGCGGCGGTCGAGCCGCTGGTGGCCGGGTGCGATGCCGTGGTGCACTTTGCCGCGCAGACGCACGTGGACCGCTCCATCGCCGACGCCCGGCCGTTCGTGCTGACCAACGTGCTGGGCACGCAGGTGCTGATCGATGCCCTCCGCCGCGCCGGCCCGGCCGATGCCCGCCGCCTGGTGCATATCTCGACCGATGAGGTCTACGGCGACCTGCCGCTGGATGAGCCCGGGCGCCGCTTCAGCGAGGACTCCCCTCTGCGGCCGAACAGCCCCTACGCCGCGAGCAAGGCCGCGGCCGACCACCTGGTCCTGGCCGCCTGCCACACCCACGGCCTCGATGCCGTCATCACCCGCGGGTCCAACACCTTCGGCCCGTGGCAGCATCCCGAGAAGGTCATCCCCCTGTTCATCACCCACCTGTTCGAGGGCCGCAAGGTGCCCCTCTACGGCGATGGGAGCAACGTGCGAGACTGGATCCACGTCGACGACCACTGCCGCGCCATCCTCGCCGCCCTGGAGCGCGGCGGCCCGTCGCGCGGCGGCAGCTCGCGCATCTACAACGTCGCCTCCGGCATCGAGTGGAGCAACCTCGAGCTCACCCGCACCCTCCTGAGCATCGTGGGCCAGGACGAGCGGATGATCGAGCACGTCCCCGACCGCCCCGGCCACGACCGCCGCTACGCCATGGACACCACCCTGGCCCGCGCCGAACTCGCCTGGCAGCCCCAACACACCGACCTGCGCCAGGCCCTGGCCCGCACGGTCGCCTGGTACCGCGACCACGCCGCGTGGTGGGGGCCGCTGAAGGTGGCCGGCGACCCCATCAATCCCCCGGCGCGGTGATATCGGACGCTTCGGAGACGGTGGCCCCATCCCGTGAAGGCGAATGCTCGGGCAGGTGCCCGGCCGCGGCGGGCATCAGCGCCCGGGGTAGGCCCGGACGATGCTCATGGGGACGGTGCTTTCCGTGACTTCGGCCACATCACCGAGATGGACGGGCTCGGCGTTCTCCTGCGCGACCACGAGCATCTCCAGTTCCTCCACGGTGACGGTATCCGGCTGATCCTGCGTCGCCCTGTTGAGCCGTTGGGACAGTTCAGCGGGTGTGAGGCCCAACTGTGCGAGGCGGTCGCGATTCGGCACGACTTCGACGCTGGTGCCGTACTCCCTGCCAACGGGCGGCGGGGGTTGTGATGTAGCGGCGATCTTCGGCGGCGCTGCCTGCGCCGGATGCCAGTCGGCATGGATCGACCCCCTGAGAATCTGCTCGAGCTGCACGATGGATGTGCCACGTGACGGCGATGCGAAGGCCTCGAAGCGCCCCCAGCGCGACACGACAACCAGTTCGGCCACCCCCGCCTCGGGCCCGACCAACTCGGCGAAGTCGGATGCGACCCCATCGTCGATCTCCTCCGCACTGAAGCCGGGCAGGTCCATCGACACCCTCACGTAAGGCTCATCCCCGGTCTCGATCGGGGCCGCACAGCCGGCGGCGAGGATGAGGAGAATGCAAGGCAGCGGCGAGAAGAATCGGAACATTGCGCAGTCTCCGGTTGGCGCCCTGGCGCCGTCACTCGGGAGCGGCGGTGGCCTGGTCCGGTGCATCCGGCTCGGGCCGGGGTGGTGCGGGATCGTGCTGGGGCGGGACACCGGAGGCCTGCGATGCTCGGGCTCGGGGATCGGCGAGACTGGTGATCAAGAGCAGGCCGGCGGTCCAGAACACCACGGACCACACCGCCGTCTCCGCCAGGACGATGAGCCCGATCAACACGCATACGGCGGCCAAAGCCGCCACGACACGCTGCGAGATGCCCTCCAACAGCATTGCCACCGCCCTCGCCAGCCCGAGCACGTGAGTGAACGCCAGCAGCAGACCCGTCGCACCAAGCACGGCCATCGCCCAGGGCAACTCGTCCAACGACCAGGCAAAACGACCAAACAGCGGGTCGCGAACCAGCGCCACGACGATCCCGAAACCCGCCAGCACCAGCGAGCAGGCCATCAGCCCCACGATCCACTTCCAGTTCACGTGCCGGGCATTGTCCATCGTCACATCCTTTACGCTTCGCCCACCGGACAAACGATCCGCCCCCTCAGGCAACCGACCGACGGATACCAGACGCATGATTCTACCATGGGCAGGCGCCCACTGGGATACCCGATGCGCCATTGCGAAGAAGATTCATGGCACGCCCCGCGAGGCAAGAAACCGGGGTCAGGGCCCCGGACGGCATCGCCACGCCCACAGGAGCGTGAACGTGCCAACCGCCTTCGTCGTTGGCCTTGTCGCTGGCCAACCCGCAACCTCCGACATCCCGCCGATCCGACACGCAGCCGATCGGGACGCCGGCAACCCCATCAATCGCCCGGCACAATGAAACCGAACGCTTCGAAAACGCCGGCCGAATCCGGCGAAAGCAGGTGCTCAAGCAGGTCGCGCGCCGCGGCGGCGGGTGAATCATCCACCGTCAGGGCGGTGTAGCGGACCGGGTCGTGGTGGCGCGGCGGGATGTCGGCCAGGATGTCCAGGCCATCAACCAGCATCGCCGCACTGCGGCCGATGATGCCCGCATCGGCCTCACCGCTCTGGATGGCCGCCGCCGTCGAGCGCGGATCGCCGGCGGGCAGCAGCCGGTGGGACAGGTCATCCCACCAGCCCAGCGCTTCGAGCGCCTGGCGGGCCGCCTGGCCGACAGCGCTACGGCCGCTGGGCATGGCGAACTGACCGGCGAACATGTCCGCAACGGAGTTGGCGCTGGCGGCGGGGTCAATCGCCACCTCGAAGCCCGTGCCCGCGGGGGCCGCCAGGACCAGCCGATCCTCGGCAAGCAGCGCCCTGCCCGCGGGGTGAATGGTGCCGGCCTCGGCCAGTTCATCCAGCGCTTCGGGGTGGTCGGTGATGACCACGTCGGCCTCCATCCCGCCGCGCAGCCACGCCGCGATGCGCGCCCCGCCCGCCAGGCGGACCTGCACCTGTGTGCCCGTATCCGCTGTGAATCGCCGGGTGACCTCCGACAGCGCAGCGGCCAACTCCATCGGCGCCACCAGCACAAGCACGCGCTGGGCATCTTGCCCCTGGGCCTCACCGTCCCGCACCGGTCCGGCCGGTCGCGGCGGAGGGGCCTGAGGTGCAGGGGCCTGCTCGCGAGCGATATCGTCGCGAACATCCGGCTCGTCGGCCCCATCCAACCGCTCGTCCGGCATCGAAGGCCCCGCCCCGGTCGGAGGCGGGCCGGTGTCTTCCTCACCAGCGCAGCCGCCCACAACCAGCAGGAGCATCAGCAGGACACCGAGGAAGGCCGCGGCGGGCGCACGATGGGGAGAAACTTCGTTCAACAGCATGGGCAAAAGGTAATCGGCATCCGGATCAGGCCGCCGGGCCCGCGGCCATCGGCCGACATCATCCGAAGCGTGGGGGGGTGTGTCATTATCCGGCCCACCGCGCACAGGTTCAAGGCGGCAAACGCTTCACCCGCGGCCCGGGAGCATTGGGCATCGCCCATGGGGCTGCACCGCACCCATGAGGATGAAAACCGCCGCCCGTTCTCACTCCCCTCTCCCACCGGGAGAGGGGCCGGGGGTGAGGGACGGTTCGGACAGGCCACCGTGCATGCCCCTCAGCCCAACCCTCTCCCGGCAGGCACCATCCTGCCGCGCCGACCCGGCCGTCAGTCGCCCTGGTTGCGGGCGGGCTGCCACGTTCGGATGTATTCCACGAGCAGGCCGTGGGGGGTGACGGTTGCCTGCTCGATGCCGGGGCCGGCGAGGTCGGCCACCTCCTCGAAGGCGGGCAGGGCGCGGTAGATTTCCAGGGCGATGGCGATCCCGCTGGGCGTGTCCTCGGGCTCGGGCTTGATGCGCCCCCCGTCCATTGCACCCAGAAAGCCGATGATCTTCAGCGCGGACTCGAACTGCCGTCCGGCA
>PUMS01000444.1 GCA_003551485.1 Phycisphaeraceae bacterium
CGCCCCCGCCCCCGGAAAGGCCCGCCCGGAACCCCGCCCCCGGACCGGGCGGACGTTGCGCCGCCACGGTCGATCCGCCCCGTTGTGACATGATGATTCCCAATCCTCAAACAGGAGCCACCACCATGCGTAAGACAGTGCACCTCACGCGACGATTGCTGAACCTCATCGCGGCGATCGGCCTTGTCGCCGGCCTGTTTGCCGTTTCCAAGCCCCACGCCGAGGCTTCGCTGACCGAGCCGGGCGATGGGCCCTGGCCGGCCGCGGTCGAGGGCTTCGAAGCACCCGAGGCCGGCGAGCACCCCCGCCTGCTTTTCCGCCGCGCTGACCTGCCCGCCCTGCGCGACCGGGCCCGAACCGCCGAGGGCCGTCAGATGCTTCAGCGGCTGCGCAGCCAGTTGGGGATCGGTGACGACGGTGAGGTCGAGTTCGACCGGGGGACCTACACCATCAGCCACGTGGCCGGTTTCGGCCTGCTCTACCAGGCCACCGGCGAGCAGCGCTACGCCGACATGGGCCGCCGGGCCATGGAACTGGCCATGGATGAGAACTGGCGCGACCGCGATGCCCGCTACAGCTTCCGATCGCCCCGCGGCGCCCTTCGCGCCGGGCCGTCGCTGGGCTGGTACGCGCTGGGCTACGACCTGTGCTACGACGGCTGGGATGCCGACTTCCGCAACAGGGTCGCCCGCGCGATCGCCACCTACAACGAAGGCTCGAACATGTCCATCGCCGACCTTGCCCGCGGCGCCCGCCTGCGCCCGCGAAGCAACCACTGGGGCATGCAGGTCGGCGGCGGGGCCATGGCGCTGCTGGCGATCCGCAACGACCCCGGCGTCGAGGACAACCAGCGCATCGAACGGCTGCTCGAAACCAGCCAGCGGTCCATGATCCGCAACATGACCGAAGGCTTCGGCGAGGGGCTTTACTTCGCCGAGGGCGATGGCACCGCGACCATGTCCAGCCACATCATCTTCCTCACGGCCCTTCAGGCATGGAAGTCGGCCGGGGGCAAGGACTTCATCACGCCGCGCCCCAATGCCCAGTGGATGAGCCTGCGCTGGCTGCTGGGCACGGTCGTGCGCGACGGCCGGCCCCACTTCCACAGCCGCGACGGCTACCCGCACAACGTCTGGCAGCGGACGGGCATCAGCGGTGGCGGGTATTTCGCCATCGGCTTCGGTGTGGCCACCCCGCCGCAGAAGGCGGCCTGGCTGTGGTTCTACAACCAGTTCTTCAAGGAGCACGATGCCGAGGCCGGCACGCCGTTCGACACCGTAAGCCACCTGCCTCACCACACGGTGCTCGCATTCGTCAACTGGCCGCTCGATGACGAGCCGGTCAACCCCATCGAAGCCATCCCCCCCGCCGCGGCGGACCGCGAGTACGGCTACGCCATCTTCCGCAACCGCTGGCAGGATGAAGATGACATCGTCGTCACCGTGCTGGCCAAGCGCGCCCGCGGCCACACCCAGGCCAGTGAGATCGGCCCGGTGTGGATCACCGCCAACGCCGCGGATGAGCGTTTCCAACTGAGCGACCGCCACGCCACCACGGGCCTGCGTGCGCGCCCCGATGCCAGTTGGGGGCGGATGGAAGGCGACATCGAGCACTTCGAGGTCCGCCAGGATGCCAGCGCGGTGCTCACCACCGGCGATGGCACCAGCCTCGCCCTGGACTTCTCCGGCAACGCCGGTGTCGATGGCATGCTCGTGATGATCGGCCCGGGCGCCCCGGACGATGGCGTGACGGTGACCGCGGGCGACACGACCTACAGCTTCCTGTTCCTGACCGATGGCGATGCCCCCACGCCGCGCGCACGCGGCGACCGGGTGGTGGTCGGCCGTCAGCAGGTGTCGGTGGACGATGGCAACCTGGTGCTGCACAACGTGGCCGACCCCTGGCAGGGCCCGACCGACCGCGCCCTTCGCGCTGCGGGCGTGACCGGCAACTGAGCCCATCCCACGCCACCGTTGCCCCCTCCCGCCGCGTGACTGCATGGCTGCCTCGCAGGCGCGGCAATGACATGCGGGGCACCCCCCCACGGTGCCGCACGGCATCTTCGCGAATGCCGTGTGGCACCTTTCTTCGCGCCGATGCGGTACCGCATCACGGAACGGGGCGATGCGTTACGATGGGGCGTCCGTCCCTCAATGTACCGCGACCGCAGCCGGACGGGCCGACAGCGTGTTTTGACCTTCCCAAGGTTGCGCCGGGACGAATCGAGGAGCCATCGTGAGCATTGATGTGAAATCGGAGCAGGATCGGATCGGCCTGCTTTCGCGCCGGGAGGCGGAGTTGCTGCTGCTGGGCCTCTCGCCCGAGCCGCTGCATCCGCCCATCGCGGCCATGACCCCCGCCACCGGTGACATCCCCGCCGAGCTACCGGTGGTGACCTGGCGCGATGGGGTCGTGCTGACCGACTGGCTGTGTGCCTGCCCGGCCAGGGCGAGGCTGGCGGTGGATTTTTCCCGCGTACTGGGCAGCGCGGAGGCCGCCGATGAGGCCGAGGATGCCGCGGCGGTGCTGGCCGCGATGCAGCCGCTGGACCCGGCGCTGATCGTCGATCGCAGCTACCCCGACTTCGCCCCTGCCATCGACCTGCGCGCCATGGCCGGCGGTGAGGATGGTGTCACCGCCCTGTACTGCACCGTGCTGGATAACGAGCGGCAGCGCCTGGTGCGGCTCAGCCACGGCAGCGTCGGTGAAGGGGTGCTCGCCCGCGTGTTTGTCAACGGTGAATCGCTGGCCCACGGCACGTTCATCCGCCTCGAGCCCGGCCGGCACGTGCTGGTGATGGAGACCACCAGCGGCCGCACCCATTACCCCTGGCAGTGGACCGGCCGGCGGGTGGCCCCCCGCTTCGATGAGGTCAGCGAGCAGGACGTCGAGGCGCTGCACCGCTGGCGGCACGGCCAGTGGCAGCGCACGCTCGAGGCGGCCCGCAGCGATGAGCGGGCGCTGGCGGCACAGGTGGATATCGACCCTTCCACGGTGATCGGACAGGAAGGCTTCATCCGCGCCGGCCGCAGTGTCAACGGGGTGTGGTGGCTGCTCGATGCCGATGGCGTGCCGTTCCATTACCGGTCGATGTGCTCGGTGAACAACCGCGGCGGAACCGGCGGCCGGCGCAAGGGCGATCCGCTGCTGAGCGATGACAAGGTCGAGCACTGGCTTGGCATCATCCGGCAGTGGGGCTTCAACGGGCTGGGCTCATGGTGTACGAAGGAGTTTTTCAACCGCGGCCTGGTCTTCACCGAGAACATCGAGACCTTCTACGAAGGGCCCTACCTCGGCGGCCGCGAGTACGGCAAGGGGGTGATGCCCGACGTGTTCGACCCGCGCTGGGCCCAGCGCGTGGACCGCAAGTGCCGCCGCCTGTGCGCCCCGCTGCGCGAAAGCCGGCAGTTATTGGGCTATTTCATTGAGAACGAACGCGGCTTCGGCCGCACGCGCCGGCCCGAGGGCATCGACGGGCCGGTCTACACCGTCGGCGATGTGCCCGAGCAGCGCCGCGTGGTGGTGGCCGCCGAACCGGTGGAGAACCCCGAGAAGCTCGGCCTGCTCCAGTACGTGCTGAGCCTGGCCCCATCCGAGCCCGGCGCTGCCCGCGGCTGGCAGTTCATCGACGAGCGCTACGGGCAGGACATCGCCGCCCTCTCCGCCGCGTGGGGCGTGAAGCTCGACTCGCGGCTGAGCCTCAACGAGGTGACCGTCAACGGCGAGCGCCTGATCAGCGATGCCTACCTGCGCGATGAGGAGGAGTTCATCCGCATCTGGGTGCGGCAGTTTTTCAAGGTCAGCGTCGAGGCCATCCGCCGCCACGACCCCAATCACCTGATCATCGGCATGCGCTGGGCGGGTGTGCCCGACATGCTGGTCCTCGAGGAGGAGGCGACCTGGACCGACATCATCTCGATGAACCGCTACCGGGCCGAGATCGTCGAGCTGTTCGACATCTACTACCGCAGGTTCGAAAAGCCCATCGTCATGGGCGAGTTCGAGCCGGACAACGATTCGTTCCGCTACGTGCGCGACGCCATCGAGCCGCCCGGCGGCTACGACAGCGATGAGCAGCGCCAGCGCCTCAAGGCCGCCACCGCCATCGACCGCGTCAGCGCCCACCCCGGCATCGTCGGCTACACCTACTACGCCTGGAAGAACGGCACGCGCCATCCCGAGCAGATGCAGGCCATCCAGCAGGCCAACTTCCGCTCGACCGCCGTCCGTCTCGAACGCGATCGCCGGCGGGCCGAAGACCCCACCGCCTGCAACCCCCTTCACGGCCAGCTCCATGCCGTGGTCAACCTCGGCGGCACGATGCTGCCCCTGGGCTTCGTGGTCGAGGATGGCCGCCTCGATCCGCAGGTCCACGGCAACGGCCTCACCGGCCGCATCACCCACAGCCGGCAGCGCGAGGGCGTGCTGCACATCGACCTGGAATACGAACGCATCCCCGGCATGTTCACCCTCGATGAAGGCCGCGGCCACCTGTCACTGAAGCTCCACCACACCAGCCCGCGGGAACTCGAAGGCACCGCCACCGGCCAGTTCGAGGGCCGCCCGATCGACGCCACCGTGATGGCCTACCTGCGCCGGCCCGTGGCGAACCCGAAGCTGTAGGTCCGTACACAGTAACGCTCGCTGCCTGCCATGGCGTGGCGGGCGAGCGATCCCTACCCACCCTACCCACTGCTGACTCAAAACGGCCGCAGGCGCTGCTGCGGTGAGCGGCAGGCGCGCAGGGTGCGGTCGATCATCCGGCAGCGCATCTCATCGAGCAGGTCGCGCGCGGCGGGGTCGATAGCACGGTTGACCACCTCGCCGGGATCGGCGCCGAGGTCGTAGAGCACCTCGTGGTTGCCCGGCGCGTAGTGGATGTACTTGGCC
>PUMS01000327.1 GCA_003551485.1 Phycisphaeraceae bacterium
CGCGGCGACTTCGGGCACTACCGCGGCTGGAGCGGGCCGCACGATGGCCAGGGTGAGCAGGAGATCCTGCGTCAGTACCTGTGCATCCACTTCCCGCACAAGATGTCGAAGGCGATGCAGCGGGCCGTGGCCCACCCGGCCATGGTCGAGGTGCTCACCCGCGTGATCGGCCCGGACGTCAAGTGCATGCAGTCGATGCTGTTCATCAAGGCCGCGGGCAAGCCGGGGCAGGCCTGGCACCAGGATGAGTACTACATCCCCACCCGCGACCGCTCACTCACCGGCGGCTGGATCGCTCTGGATGATGCCACCGTCGAGAACGGCTGCCTGTGGGTGATTCCCGGCTCGCACCGGCCGGGCATCCTCTGGCCGCAGCACGAGCACGGCGACCGGCGGTTCGACTGTGCCGGTGAGGCCGTGGGCTTTCCCTACACCGAGGCCGATGAGGTCCCCGTCGAGGTCAGGGCCGGCTCGATCGTCTTCTTCAACGGCTACCTGCTGCACCGCTCGCTGCCCAACCGCGCTGCCGCGGGCTTCCGCCGCACACTTGTCAACCACTACATGAGCGCCCAGTCGCTGCTGCCCTGGCACCGGCCCGCCGAGGGTGAATCCGTGGCCACCGCCGATGTGCGCGACATCATCATGGTCGCCGGCACGGACCCCTATGCGTGGAAGGGCGTTGAAGACATCCACGAGGCCCACGTGCGCCCCTCGGGCGAGGGCGGCTGCGGCGACCCAAGACACAACAAGGCCCGGGCCAGCACGTGACATGTAGGGTGGGTAGAGCGAGGTCCTCCGAGTGAAAACTACCACTCAATGCGCCGCTGCGGCGGCGGGGGCCAGGCCGTAGCGTTGCGGGTCGATGGCGTCGCGCTCGCGCTCGATCAGTTCATCGAGCATCGCATCGGTGTCACCGATGCTCATCGTCAGCGGGTCGGTCAGCAGGGCGCGGCGGAGCAGCTTCAGGTCGCCGTCGTGGATGCCCTCGGCGGTCAGCTCGTGCGTGTCGAGAATCTGCTCGCACAGGCCGCGAACGCCCCGCGGCATCGGCGGGCAGGGCAGGGGCTTGGGGCCATCCATGCTCAGCTCGCTGTAGAGCTCGATGAACGCATCCTCGGACAGGTTGGGCACCGTGCCGTGGTTGGTGGTGTTGACGAAGAAGCGTGAACCGGGCCGGGCCCACATGCCCTCGATCAGGTCGGTGGCCGGGTCGGGCCCGAAGCGGCTGTCGAACTCATCCATGCTCAGCTTACCACTGAGGAACTCATCGATCTGCGACCAGGCCGCATCCGTGGCCCGGGTGCGCTCATCGGCCTCGAACAGTTTCAGCGGCGGGTGGCGGTCAGTGCCGCTCACCCCGCGGCCCTGGTAGAAGGGCACGTATTCCTTGGTGTGGCCCAGCACCGTCGGCAGGATGCCGAAGGCATCGTAGAGTTCGATGGCGATGGAGTTGTTCAGCCAGCCCTTGGCGTGCTTGTCTCCGCCCTGGGCCTGCTGGTTGAAGTCGGCCTCGGCGGTGGCACGCAGCTTCTCGATGATCGCCGGCATCAGGTCGCGGCCGTCGTACTCGGCCTTGAGCAGCCAGGTGTAGTGGTTGGGCCCGGCGCTGAGGATGGTCAGCTTCTCATCGTTGGGCACCTCGGCGAGCCTGGCGAACTGGTCGCGAAGCCCCCACTGGGCATCGCACAGGGCCAGGCTCCTGAGCTTGGGGAAGTAGCGGCGGATGGCCATGCCGTGGACGGTGGTGGGGTTGACGTAGTTGATCACCCAAGCCTGCGGGCACAGCGAAGTGACATCCTCGCAGCAGCGCAGCACCTGCGGCAGCTCGCGTGCCGCCCGCAACACGCCGCCGGGCCCGATGGTGTCGCCCGAGCACATGCGGACGCCGTACTTGGCCGCCACCTCGCAGTCCACGCCGCGGAAGTGGGCGTTGCGGTCGGCGAACGAGAGCACGACGAAGTCGGCTCCCTCGAGCACCTGCCGCCGGTCCGTGGCGGCCTCGATCTTCAGCCCCACCCCGTGGTGCTCGCGTGCCATCTCCGCCAGTCGGCGCATCTTTTCGAGGCGGCCGGCATCGGTATCGACCAGCCCCAGCGTCCCCTCGCGAAGGTGGGGGGAGTGGACCATCTGCCAGATGGCCTTGCGGCCGAAGAAGAAGCTGCCTGCGCCGATGATGACGACCTTGGGATGCTGCATGGGAGAATCAGTCCTGGAACGGTAACGGGAACGGGAACGGGGGCCGGGGGGCGGGACGCCGGGCGGCCCCGAAGATCCGGCCGCCGCAGAGTGCTGTCCATGTTATCCGCTTCCGCCGCGCGTTGCAGCGCCCCGCCCAGCACCTATCGGGGCCGGTCCGATTCCCCTCACCCGCCCAGCCAGTTGCGCAGCTTGATCAGGAAAAGCTCCGCATCCGAGAGCTGTGACCGCTCATGGAGCAGGTCGGCCAGCAGTTGCGGGTGATCGGTGATGATGCTGTCCACGCCCATGTCGATGAAGCGCGACATCTGCTCGCGGCGGTTGACCGTCCAGACGTGAATCTCGTGGCCGCGGCGGTGGGCCTCGATGACCGTGGCGGGGGTCACCAGCGCAGCGCGCTTCGAGACCGCGTGAAGGTCCAGAGCCGTGGGCCGGCCGATGGCGGTGTGGACCAGCAGCACGCGCCGCAGGTCGGGGGCCAGCGCGGCGGCCTCGTGCAGCACCGAGGCATCCAGCGCCGCCAGCAGGGTCTGGTCGATAAAGTCGTGACGCTGGAGCGTGGCGATGACGTTGCGCGTCAGGTCCGGGCTGTGGCGGCTGGGCTTGATCTCCAGGTACAGCTTCGCCCGGCCGCGCACCGCTTCGATCGCCTCCTCGAGCGTGGCGATCCGGGTGCCCGCGAAGCGCGGGTCGAACCAGCTCCCCACGTCCAGCTCGGCAAGCTCCTCGTAGCGCATGTCCCACACGTCGCGGCTCACACCCGCCACGCGGCGAAGGTCGCGGTCGTGCAGCAGCACGAGGCGGCCGTCGGCGGTCTGGCGCACGTCGATCTCGATGTAGTCGGACCCGGCGGCGATGGCCTTTTCGATGGCGGGCAGCGTGTTCTCCGGCGCCGCCAGCGAGGCGCCGCGATGGGCGCTGATGGTCACGCGGTCTTCGAAGTCGAACGAGTGCATCACCCACACCGCCTGCCCGATGGCGAAGGCCAGTACCGCCAACTCGCTGCTCCAGGCCAGCCAGCCGGTGCCGCGGCCGGCGGTCGCGGGCCCGGGGTCCGGCCGCGTGTCCGTGATCCGGCGGTACAGATGATAGATCAGCAGGCTGTTGGCACTGACGCCCAGGAACGTGACGGCGAAGGCGAAGACGATGTAGGTGGCCAGGAACCCCACCGCCGCCGGCATCAGCACGCCCAGCCGCTCGGGCAGCAGCCCCAGCACCATCACCCCGCCACGCTCAAACAGCAGCGACAGCCCCAGCGGCATCGTCGCCACGATCGCCACCGTGCCCACCACGAGCACCGCCACGCGAAGCCGGTGGCCGCGCGTCAGCTCGCTGCTTCGGCGAAGCGCCGGCCGCGGCGGGTGCCCCTCCAGCAGCAGCACCGGCAGCGACAGCACCCATCGCAGGTACAGCCACCCGTTGCACACCGCCATCACCATCACTAGCGGGACGGCCGCGGCCAGAAAGCCCCACAGCACCGGTGGCCGGCGGGTGAGCAGGTAGTAGGGGTCGTAATCGGCCAGCAGGATGACAGCCAGCACCGCCACAGCCGCCAGGAACGGCGCCGCCACCAGCAGGTGCATCCCCACGTGCATCGCCGCCAGCGCCACCAGGCGCGGCAGGCGATGCAGCACCAGGCCCAGCGCTGTGGCCGCCGTGCGGTAGCGGCCGGCGCTCTGGGCCGAGGCCACGGTCATCATCCCCGCGTGCTGGATGAAGACCACCATCACCGCCACCGTCCCCGCCCCCAGCAGCCATGCCAGGCCCGCGGGCGAGAGGATGAAGCGGACGATCTGCTCGTTGCTGACCATGGGCTGGCCGCTGGTGCTGACCAGCGCGCGCAGCACCCAGGCCGATGCCGGTGTCACCACCGCGACAATGAGGCCGAGAAAGAACAGATGCCACGTCAGCAGGCCCGCCCAACTCCGCCGCAGGGCGCCTGTCACGTCACCGGCCAGTTTCCGCGGTGTCACCACGGCCATTTGCGATACCTCGGTATCATCCTACCTGCCACTGCGGCCCAGGAACGGTTCCAGGAACCGTTCCTGGTGCGTGCTGTGTCGTGGAAAGCGGCCTGCTATGATCCGGCCATGTCGTCGCTGCCTTACTGCATCGCCGTGCTCTGCTATCTGTTCAACGAAAAGGGGCAGGTGCTGCTGCTGCACCGCCGCCGCGAGCCCAACCAGGACCTCTACTCGCCGGTGGGCGGCAAGCTCGAGATGCCGCTTGGCGAAAGCCCCACCGACTGCGCCCTGCGCGAAATCCGCGAGGAGGCTGGCCTGAGCATCGACCCCGCCGAACTGCACCTGACCGGCATCGTCTCCGAAGCCGGCTTCGATGATGCCATGCACTGGCTGATGTTCCTCTACGAGGTCAACCACCCCGTCGCGGTCGAGCGGATGCACTTCGATGAAGGCCGCCTCGAGTGGCACGACCCGGCCCACATCACCCATCTGCCCATCCCGAAAACCGACCGCGAGGTGATCTGGCCCCTGTTCTGGCGCTACCGCGGCCGCTTCTTCATGGCCCACATCGACTGCCGCGGCGGCAAGCTGCAATGGCAACTTCAACAGCCGGTGGGCGATGTGACCGGGTGCGCCTGATGGAAGGCGGGGGCCGCACGGCGTCCTGGCCGTGGCGCAGCGTCCGCCGCCTCGGTCATTGCGGCGATGCCCCCAGCC
>PUMS01000284.1 GCA_003551485.1 Phycisphaeraceae bacterium
GAGCCGTTCAGCACGCGGAAGGGGCTGCCCCGGACCAGGCTGTAAAGCACAGCGCGGGCACCGGGGTCGTCGGGAACGCCATGGAGGCCAAGACAAGCCAGGCCACGGTCGATCAACCCCTGCAGCGAAAGAAGACCGGCCTCGGTGGCCCGGGTGAAATAGGCAACGCGCGACTCGCCCAGCAGATGGGCGATGAAGGTGACGATCTCGGCCTGCACGTCCACGGCCGAGACGACCATCCGGGCCGAGACAGGGTGTGCGCTGCGGCCGGTCAGGGCAACCAGCAGGCAGAGCCAGGCGTGAGGGCGATAGGGCCCGAAGCGATCGCGCAGCTCGGCATCGAGCCCCCGGAGGTGGGAAGGCACGGCGACAGGGGGATGTGGCGCCCCGTCGCACGCCCCGGCTTCATCGATGGGGGTTGACTGGTTCGTCATCGCCGATCACCCCCCGGCCCGTCGCTGAGCAGCGAGGCCTCCACCATTCCCCAGATTCGATGACGCACCTCAAGGCTCAGCCGATGCCAGTTTCGCAGCAGTTCAGTGAGCGCCGGGTCCAGCCTGATGACGACAGCGGAAGCCAAGGATCTGCTGTTCTGACAGCTGCGCCCCGCTTCTTCGGCGTGTCTAAGCCCCTTCATTTCAATAGGTTGGGCATCGTTTGCCGGGCGGTTGCCAACGTGAATGTCGAGGGTTCGAATCCCTTCACCCGCTTTTTGCCAGGAAGTGACAGCGGCTGACAGGCCGCGTCAGTGAGTGCCATATCTTCCGCACGTACCCGTAGTTACAACACTGCAACGTGAATGTCGCGGGTTGTTTTCTTTCCACGTTGTGCCAATGGGTGACAGCGGTGGACAATGGTTTCCTGCCTTCCGGCACCGGATTCGGCACCCCTGTCGGCACCGAGTTCGGCACCGATGTCGGTCCCTCCGCAGGTGACCCACGGGTAGCGCAGATGGCCGCCGTCGTGGTTGCCCCCGGCGGGCGGCGCTCGACGGGCCCGGTGGTGGCGGGGTCGGGGTCGGCGCATGTCAGGTGCTATGTGGTGCCGCCTCAGCGGCAGGGAGGGCAGGGGCGGCGAAGTCGGGCAGGGCGTTGACCGCGCCGGCGACATCGAGCAGGGCGGGGTCGGTGTAGTAGGTGTTGGTCAACTCCATGCGGCTGTGGCGCATGGCCGCCTGCGTGATCCGTGGATGGACCCCGGCGACGGCCAGATGGGTGGCGAAGGTGGTGCGCAGGGCGTGGATGTCGATCACGCGGCCGCGGGCATCGACCTTGGCGATGCCCGCAGCGCGGCAATCGGAATCGAAGGTGCGGATCGTCGGTGGATGGGCAAACAGCGGCATGTCCAGCGCCGGGTCGGTTGCGAGTCGGCAGCGCCGATCAGAGGGAAGCGACCGGCGTTCTCTGTCCGGCGTCCTTGCTCGAGTGATTGTGGGCACTATGATGGGGGACAAGCGGCGTGTGAGGGCCGCAGGTCGTGACGCCGCAGGTGGTTGGGTCAGGCAGACAAACAGACAGGAAGGTCATCAGATATGGGCGTCCCGCTCTCGCAGATGTGGACCGTTGCCAGCTACGTGCTCAAGCAGAAGCTGCGCGGCCGAAAGCGTTACCCGCTCGTGCTCATGCTCGAGCCGCTGTTCCGCTGCAACCTGGCCTGTGCCGGCTGCGGCAAGATTCAGTACCCGGCTCACATCCTCAAGCAGCAGCTCAGCCCCGAGGAGTGCTTTGCCGCGGCCGCGGCCTGCGGGGCGCCCATGGTCAGCCTGCCCGGCGGTGAGCCGCTGCTGCATCCGCAGATCAAAGAGATCGTCGAGGGCCTGGTGGCCCGTAAAAAGTACGTCTACCTGTGCACCAACGCCGTGCTGCTGCGCGAGAAGCTGGACCTGTTCACCCCCAGCAAGTTCCTCACGCTCAGCATCCACATGGATGGGCAGGAGGAGCACCACGACTTCGCCGTCTGCCGCGAGGGTGTCTACAGCGAGGCGGTGGCGGGCATCCGGGCCGCGGTCGAGCGCGGCTTCCGCGTGACGACCAACACCACGCTGTTCGAGGGGGCCGACCCCAACAGCGTTCGCCGGTTCTTCGATGAGATGATGGACCTGGGCGTCGAGGGCATGATGGTCAGCCCCGGCTATGCCTATCCCAAGGCGCCGGACCAGCAGAGCTTTCTCAACGAACGGCGCAACGTCAACGCGCTGTTCGAGATGATCTTCGCCAACCGCAAAGGGCGGTGGAAGTTCAACCAGTCGCCGCTGTTCATCGAGTACCTCATGGGCCTGCGCGAGTACGAGTGCACCCCCTGGGGCAACCCGACCTACAACCTCTTCGGCTGGCAGCGGCCGTGCTACCTGATCCAGGATGGCTACGTCGACACCTTCGATGAGCTGATCGATGACACCGACTGGAGCCAGTACGGCCGCGCCAGCGGCAACCCGGCCTGCCAGCAGTGCATGGTGCACTGCGGGTACGAGCCGTCGGCGGTCAATCACACCTTCAGCAGCTTCGGCGGGCTGTGGGCGACGCTGAAGGCGATGGTGTTCAACCGCTACGCCAACCCCGCCGCGCTCCAGCGGCTCGAGGAGGAAAAGGGCAAGCCCCACGGGCCGGAACTGGCCCTGCACACCATCACCATCAACGGCAAGAGCGTGGCCACGCTGATCGCCGAGA
Organism: Phycisphaeraceae bacterium; assembly: GCA_003551485.1. Classification (GTDB taxonomy): domain Bacteria; phylum Planctomycetota; class Phycisphaerae; order Phycisphaerales; family Phycisphaeraceae; genus B1Sed10-187. Next base: position 2,667 of record PUMS01000284.1, read on the forward strand.
AGGACACCGAGGCCGCCTGAGCAAAGGCGGGGGCATCGCCACTGATGCGCTCAGGCGGCGCCGGCGATGGCATCGGCTCGGGTTACAGGCCGTACTCGGCGGGATTGAAGCGGGTGGTGTCCACCTCGCCCATCATCTGCTCGATGAAGGCCGACTCGCTCTCGGGCAGCGCCTCGATCGAGCGCTGCATCCGGTCCAGCCAGGGCAGCTCGCGCTGGTGAATGCGGAGGCAGCCGGCTTCGTGGCCTTCGCGAAGCAGGTCGATGGCCGTGGCCGCGGCGGCCACACCGGCCCGGTAGTGGTCGGGCGCGGCGACGATGGCCCGGGCGACGGCCACCACGCTGTGGGGGGTGAGGATGTAGGCTTGGGGGTCGAGGCCGCTGTCGGACTCGACCAGCCAGTTTCGCAGCATGGTCGCTGCGGAGGGGCCGTGGTCCATTGCGCGGTTGAACAGCCGGCAGTCGTAGACCAGTTGCTCGAGGTAGCAGGTGGGGGCCATGCCGCCCAGCAGCTTCACGTTCTGGACCGACTCGTTGCTCCAGGTGTCGCACATGGCCGCGGCGATGTTGCCCAGCGGGCTGGCGTGGGCGCAGGCCGCGGTCTTGCCCTCACCGGCCATGGGCATGCCGGTGATGGCCTTGAGAATGGGGTTCTCGTAGCCGCAGTCCTTGCCCGGGCCCACCGCGCCGCACTCGTGGGCCACGAGCGAGCGCACCGCCGTCACGGCGCGGATCACCGCGGCGAAGAGGCGCGGCACCAGTTTCTGCTCGGCCAGGACCATGGCCGTGTTGCCAAAGCCGCAGGCCGTGTCGCCGGCGCAGTGAACGCCGCGGGCCTGGGCGATGTCGGCCAGTTCGCTCCACAGGAATCGCATGTCGCGGGTGCCCAGCACGCAGAGGGCGAAGATCGCCGCGGGCAGGTCGCCGGCCATGAGGGCATCATCGTGGATTTCCTTGCCGCCGACCGACTCGATGCTCAGCAATTCACCGCCCGCGGCGGCAGCGCCGTCGAAGGCCTGCCGCATGCCTTCCCAGTAGGGGCCGTGGCGCATCCGGGCGGGGCGTTCGAATTCGCGGGTGTCGTTGGGGGTGATGCGAAGCGTGCTGGGCAGGCCGTGGCGGGCGTGGGCCTGCTCGAGGGCCTCGGCCAGAATGGCAGTGATCTCGATGCCCCACCGCGGCTGCTGCGTCATCGGCGGGAGCATCTCGAACTCGACCACCAGGCCGGGCGGCTCGAGCTCGACAGCGCGGCGGAGGGCATCGTCGATGATCTGCTGATATTGGCGCCGCACCGCGGGCATCGAGCCTTCGTCGATGGCGATGTCGGGCAGCGTGAAGTTGAACTCGGGATAGACCGTGCCGCCACCGATGACCATGCCCCGCCGCGTGGTCAGCGGGCGGGGCGCGGTGCCGAAGAGCAGGTTGTCCGGTGAGTCGATGGCCAGTTGCCGGAAGCGCATCAGGCGGCCTCCACCAGGCCGCGCACGAGTTGCACGGCGCTGGCGGCGTCGGGGGCGAAGCCATCGGCACCGATGTCGCGGGCGAAGGCCTCGGTCACCGGCGCCCCGCCGATGACCACGCGGGCGTCGATGGCGCCGTCGGCCTTCAGGGCCTCGACGGTTCGCTTCATCGCGGGCATGGTGGTGGTCAGCAGGGCGCTGAGGCCGACGACCCTGGCCCCGTGTTCGCGCGCGGCGGCGACGAACTTGTCGGCGGCGACGTTGGTGCCCAGGTCGACGACGTTGAAGTTGGCCCCGCGCCACATCATGGCCACCAGGTTCTTGCCGATGTCGTGCAGGTCGCCCTCGACGGTGCCGATGACGGCGGTGAAGGCCGGTCGGATGCCCTTCTCGACCAGCAGCGGCTCGAGGCGTGCCATGCACTGCTTCATGGCGCGGCTGGCGATGAGCATCTCGGGGACGAAGACCTCGTTGGCCTGGAACCGCCGGCCGACCTCATCCATGGCCGCGACCAAAGCATCGAGAATCTCCTGGGGACCGACCCCGGCGTCGATGGCCTCCTGCGTGAGGCGTTCGGCTTCGTTGCGGTCACCCTGTTCAATCGCCTGGCCGAGGTTTTCCAGTGTGCTCATCGCGTTGCGCTCCGTGGGGGGGGATTGGGGATGGTCGTTGTCCCAGCGGGTTCATCCTATAGAGGACAACTTCATCGTGCAACGCGCCGTAGGCGGCGTTATTGCGGGGA
>PUMS01000078.1 GCA_003551485.1 Phycisphaeraceae bacterium
CATCGCCGCTGGCCCGGCGGGCTGGCCCGGCGCCGGCTGCTCGGCGTCGAACTCGAGCATGGCCTCATCGAGATCGGTGCCGAGGATGTCGATGCAGCGGCGGCGGGGCGAGTCGGCCGCGGGCAGGTCCAGGCTCCGCCGCGCACCGTGCGTGAGGCTGAAGGCCACCCTCGGATGGACCATGGCGATGCGGGCCAGGGTATCGGAGATGTGGCCGAACTCGGTCGAGGCCGCGCGCAGGAACTTCCGCCGCGCAGGCGTGTTGAAAAACAGGTCGCGCACCTCGATCACCGTGCCGGGCGAGCCCGCGGCGGGGCTGACCGGGCCGACCTGCTCGCCGCCGGCCTCGAGCACGTGGGCCTGCTCGGCGGTGGTGCCATCGGTGGTGGCGCGGCTGAGGATCTTCAGGCGGCTGACGCTGGCGATCGAGGCCAGTGCCTCGCCGCGGAAGCCCAGCGTGGTGATCGCCGAGAGCTGCTCAGCGCTCTCGAGCTTGCTCGTGGCGTGCGGCGCCACGGCCATGGGCAACTCATCGGGCCCGATTCCGGCCCCATCATCGCTGATGCGGATCAACTGCCGCCCGCCGTCCTCGACGGCGACGTCGATGCGGGTGGCGCCGGCATCGAGGCTGTTCTCCACCAGTTCCTTGACGACGCTGGCGGGGCGCTCAATCACCTCCCCGGCCGCGATCTGGCTGACCAGCAATGGGGGTAGCCGTCGGATGGGCATGCGTACATGGTAGAGGCGCGGCGGCGCGGTGGAAAGATGGGCAATGCCGATGCACGTCGCATGAGCCGCCCGCGGCCCCAGAGGCAGGTTCCAACCCGCGACAGCAGCTCCAACAGATGGCGGAGCGGTGGCCGGCAACCGGCCGAGATTTCCCGGCCGCGCGCCGGCGGCTATGGCATCTGGGCTGCCTGGCCGTCACTGCCGGTCACTGTGGCGGCGATGGGTGGAAGGCGGGGTCAGTCCCGTCACCAGGCACCCGATCCCAGCACCCTGCCGTCCTGCGACCGCGGCCGCTGCGAACAGCGCCCAGCGGATCCCCCGTGTTGAGGGGCCATGCCTGAAGGCTCCGCCTGCTGACTCGCCCCGCGACAGCCTGCTGGTGATGCACACAGGCGAGCCGGATGCTGGAAATCGGGCTCATCCGGTTCGAGGAGGGGCGAGGCGGCCGGCCCTGCGGGGTCGGCTCCTCACCGACCCAATCGTGAGACATCTTGGATGGCCGGCGTGACTACTCGGTTGCGGCGATGCCTCGCGGGGTGCTCAGAAATGCAGGGTGCGGGATTCGGTGCCCAGGGCGGCTTCGTGGACGGCTTCGGAGAGGGTGGGGTGGGAGTGTATGGTGGCGATGATCTCGCCGGCGGTGGCTTCGAGGCGGCGGGCGAGGCCCAGCTCGGCCAGCAACTCCGTCACGCCCTCGCCGATCATGTGCGCACCCAGCAGCTCGCCGTAACGGGCATCGGTCAGCAGCTTGACGAAGCCCTCGGTGGTGCCCATGGCCTGGGCCTTGCCCGAGGCCTGGAAGGGGAACTTGCCCACGTGGTAGTCCTCGCCCGGCTTCAACCCCTGCCCCTTGAGCGCCTGCTCGGTGCTGCCGAGGCTGGCCACCTGCGGCTGGCAGTAGGTGCACGCGGGGATGGCATCGTAGTCGATGGCCGCGGGCTTGTGACCGGCGAGCTGCTCGATGCAGACCACCGCCTCCTCGCTGGCCAGGTGGGCCAGCCAGGGCGGGCCGATGACATCGCCCACGGCGTAGATGCCCTCGGCCGAGGTGCGGTAGGTGGCCTTGTCGACCTTGATGTGGTCCTTGTGGGTCTCGATGCCGAGCTTGTCATCGAACAGGCCCTCGATGTTGCCGCGAACGCCGATGGCCACCAGCACCTTGTCGGCCTCGAGCTTCTTTGTCTTCTTCTCTTCGTTGACATCGGCCACCACCACCTGCACACCCTTCTTCGTGAGCTTGACCTCGCTGCTCTTCATCCCGGTATGGGTGACGATGCCCTGCTTCTTGAAGCTGCGGGCGATGGCCTTGGAGACCTCGTGGTCCTCCACCGGCAGCAGGCGGTCGAGCATCTCGACGACGGTGACCTTCGTGCCGAAGGCGTTGTAGAAGTAGGCGAACTCCATGCCGATGGCGCCGGCGCCGACGATGATCAGCGACTGGGGCTGTTCGGCCAGGGTCATGGCCTCCTTCGAGCCGATGATCTTCTCACCGTCGAAGTCCGCGCCCGGCAGGGCCCGCGAGCGGGCGCCGGTGGCGATGAGGATGTGCCTGGCCTTGAGCGTGTCGGCCTTCTTGCCATCGGCGCCGCCCTTGAGCACGTCCACCGTGCCGGGTGCGGTGATGCGTGCGAAGCCCTCGACGTGGGTGATCTTGTTCTTCTTGAACAGGCCGTGGATGCCGCGGTTGAGCGTGCCCGCCACGTGCCGCGAGCGGCCGATGACCTTCGACCAGTCGTGGCCGACGTTCTCAGCGAGGATGCCCCAGTCGCCGGCGTCGTGTTTGAGGCGATGGTAGAACTCGGCCCCGGCCAGCAGCGCCTTGGTGGGAATGCAGCCCCAGTTGAGGCAGACGCCGCCGAGTTTGTCGTTCTCGATGCAGACCACCTTCATGCCAAGCTGCGCTGCACGAATGGCCCCGACATAACCGGCCGGCCCGCCGCCGATGACAATAAGATCAAATCCGTTGTTGGATGCCATGGTCGATCCGCCTTTCCATGGCCCGCGATGCATCCGGCATCATGCAGGCAATGAGCCGGGATTGTAGCGGGTGACACGGCAGGGGGGCAGTAGGGCCGGTTGCGGGCGCGTTCAGCGCGGCACGCCTTGGAAATTGACTCCCTCTCCCTCCGGGAGAGGGCTGGGGTGAGGGGGAATACGCAGGGGCGGGCCGAACCTGCCCTCACCCCCGGCCCCTTTCCCGGTGGGAGAGGGGGGCAAGAGCCCGTTCTTTTTGCGCCCATTTCCATCGCTGTGGGTGCGGCGCAGATGCGTGAGACGTTGCCCGATCAATGGCGATCGGCACTGGCTTCGGGGAGGGTGATGGGGGTGGTCGGGTCGCTGGCTCCGGTGTCGCCATCGTCGCTCTGGATGGCCACGACGCGGTAGCTCAGGGGCCGGCCGGCCGGGGCGAGGTAGTCGATCCACTGCGGCTGGTTGAGCGGGTGTCGCTGGACCTGCGGCGGGCGGTAGGCGATGGCCGTCCACGGGCCGTCGCCGATGCGGCGGTCGATGCGGTAGCCGATCTCGGCATCGGTTGCATCCTGCCAGCGGACCTCCACGGCGTCATCGCCGTGAGCCCGTGCGGTGACGTGGCGCGGCGGGGCGGGCTGGCCGGGCGGGTCGGCGGTCAGGCCGTTGCGCGGGGCGACCGGCTCGGCACCGGGGTTGGCCACGATGGCGATGTCGGCCGGGCGGATGGCCCGGGCCAGGACGCCCACGCGGCCGGGCGTGCGGTTCCAGGCCGCCAGCAGGCCCTGGGTCTGCACCGCCCAGCCGCCGATGTAGCTGGGCTTGCCCTCGCCTTGGTGGTGCTCGCTGCGGGTGATGGCCCAGGAGCGGATGTGCGTGCCGTTGTGGTGCTGGCAGAGGATGCCCTCGCCATCGTTGCCGGGGCTGGAGCCGAGGTTGTCCAAATAGTTGGCATCCATCCACAGATCGCGGCCGGCCATGTCGAAGGCACGGCTGTAGTTGTCCGAGATCATCCCACCGCCGCCGGGCGCGCTTTCGACGAAGCCATCGAGCGTCAGCCGCCAATCGCCGATGCCGTAGGGGTCTTCGCCGCTTCGCAGCACGGAACGCTCGTTGCGGTTGCCGCGCACCACCATCCAGCGGCCCGAGAGGTTGAAGCCCTTGTGCCCGTGGCTGACCACGCGGTTGTCCAGGATCGCCACGCCCGGCTCGTGGTAGCCGCGTGAAAAATCATCGCGCAGCGGCGCCTGGAGCAGGGCCAGCAGGTCCTTGTTGACGTCGATGCCCATCACGCGGCCGTAGTCGAACAGCACGGTGCTGGTTCGCGTGTCGCCGATGTGGTAATGGTTGCCGCCGGCGGAGCGGGTCCGCACGGTGGTCTGCTCGTAGGCGAAGGCGCGGTCGCCGCTGATGGGCAGGTCGTTGTTGGCGATGAAGATGCGCGAGCCGTAGGCCGCGATGCGCGCCGTGTAGCGGGCCATGTGAAAGCCGTCGGGACCGAAGCCCTCGGGCGATTCGGGCCGGCCGGCGGTGTCGAAGTCGTTGAGCAGGGCCGCATCTTCGAAGCGGCAGCCGAAGACGATGCGGCCATCGCCCCCGCCGCGGAAGCCCGATGCATCGGTCGCCGGTGTGATGCCGATGGCCACGCGGTAGGGCGTGCCGTCGGGATCGCGGCCGCCGTTGCTGCGAGGGTCTACCGGCCCGGCCATGAACGGGTCGGCCGGATGGGTGCCATCGGGGATGCGGCCGGCCCAGTCGGGCTTGACGAAGGCGCTGCGCCAGCTTCCCGCCGTGCCCCAGGTGGCGCCCTCGGGCCAGTGGAAGTCCGGGCCGAAGTAGACCACCCCGCCGACCAGGTGCACCCAGCAGATGCCCACGTTGCGCACGTCGCTGAGGCTCTCGCCCTCGGAGGGCATGATGCCGACGATGTTCCAGTCCAGCGGCACCTCGCCCCCGCCGCGCTGCTGAAAGCCCAGGATGAACCGGGTGCGGGGCTGAAGGCCCTCGCCGGCGATGGCCCGGTCGGCACCCGCCGGGGGCGCCTGGCCGCGGATGACCACGCCCGATCGCAGCATCAGCCCGCGGCCATCGGGTCCGGTGGCGGGCCGGTCGGAGAAGTCGTAGGTTCCCGCGGGGTAGTAGAGCACCCCGCCGCCGGCGGCGTGCA
>PUMS01000485.1 GCA_003551485.1 Phycisphaeraceae bacterium
CCACTCGCTCTGCCCCGCCCGTTTGAACCCCCACGCCCCCGAATCTACTATCATCCCATCCGGGAAGCGCCCCCGCGAAGCGACCCCGGAAGCGACCCCGGAAGTGACCCCGGAAGTGACCCCGGAAAACCCCGCAGGCCCTCCGGAAGGTTGCCGAAACCCCGGTAAGACGCCCTCCCCCCGTGGAAGGCCCCGCGCGCGACCCCAGACGCTGAAACCACCACCCCGCCCCCACCCCAACACACGCTGCGCCCGTAGCTCAGTGGATAGAGCATCGGTTTCCTAAACCGGAGGTCGCAGGTTCGAATCCTGCCGGGCGTGTTGCCATAAGTCGTTTTTATAGACGGTTTAGCATCAATCATCAATGACGGTGCGGCCTGGCGGGAAGCTCAATGCGACCACTGTCCGATTCACGAGCAGCCGCGGCCAGGCCAGGTTCGGTCAGCGCTCTGCCCGCATGGATGACGGCCCCCCTTGGGCGCCGTCGAGTTTGGTGCACAATGCCTGGCGGCGGGGAACGATCGTTGCGAATGCCGGGTAGACGGCACCGTCGAGCGCGCTCGAACCTACGCGCCCATTTACGTTGCCGTGGGTGTCGCAACGCGACATCCAGCCCGGCCGCCCCGGGAACCCTGGGGGGGGAACGCGGCCGGGACGGGGGCTCCGTATGGCCCCGCTTCCGGGCGATTTCCCAGGGCAGTGCCTCATGAGGCCGGCGCCTCACCCGCGAGGATGAAAATCGCGACCGGTCCTTCCCCCCTCTCCCACCGGCAGAGGGTCGGCGGTGCGGGCAGCTTCGGATCCGCCCTGCGTGTCTCCCCTCACCCCGGCCCTCTCCCAGAGGGAGAGGGAGTTGTTTTCAGGGCAGGCGGGCAGCCTGCACTACAACGGGACGCGGAGCAGCGCAGCGGACGGATTCAGAACTGGCCCACACCGCAGCAGCCTCACGCGCCGCCCGCCCCTCCGCGCCGCGGGACCACTCGCGCCGATCAACCGGCTACACTTGGGCGCATGAGCGAGCAAGCCTACCTGGACCTGGTCCGGCTCATCCTCGAGCGCGGCACGCGGAAGACCGACCGCACCGGCACGGGCACGCTGAGCATCTTCGGCCATCAGATGCGCTTCGACCTCGGCGCCGGCTTTCCCCTGCTGACGACCAAGAAGCTGCACGTGCGGTCCATCCTGCACGAGCTGCTCTGGTTCATCCGCGGCCAGACCAACATCGCCTACCTCCACGAGCACAACGTCACCATCTGGGATGAGTGGGCCGATGAGCAGGGCGAGCTCGGCCCCATCTACGGCCGCCAGTGGCGAAGCTGGCCGGCGCCCGACGGCCGCTGCATCGACCAGCTCGCGGAGTTGGTCGAACGCATCCGCACCGAGCCCGACTCCCGACGCCTCATTGTCAGTGCATGGAACGTGGGCGAACTCGACCGGATGGCCCTGCCGCCCTGCCACCTGCTGTTTCAGTTCTACGTGGCCGAGGGCCGCCTCTCGTGCCAGCTCTACCAGCGCAGCGCCGATGTCTTTCTCGGTGTGCCGTTCAACATCGCCAGCTACGCCCTGCTGACAATGATGATCGCGCAGGTGACGGACCTGAGGCCAGGTGAGTTTATCCACACCTTCGGCGATGCCCACCTGTACCTGAACCATCTCGAGCAGGCCAGGCTCCAACTCTCACGCCCGCCGCGGCCGGCGCCGACGATGCGCCTCAACCCGCGGGTGCGCGACCTGTTCGCCTTCCGCTACGAAGACTTCACGCTGCAAGACTACGACCCCCACCCCGCGATCCGGGCACCGGTCGCCGTCTGATCGCGGCGACGCTGTGCGACTGCCCACGCCCTGATTTCGGCCACCTTCACGACCCGGAGCCTGCTCATGCGACTGGCCATCATCGTCGCCATGGCCGAAAACCGCGCCATCGGGCGCGGCGGGGACCTGCCCTGGCACCTGCCCGAGGACCTTCGCCACTTCAAGCGCCTCACCACGGGCAAGCCGATCATCATGGGCCGCCGCACGTATGAGACGCTGCCGGTGGCCCTGCCGGCGAGGCTGAGCATCGTGCTCACCCGAGACACCGCGTGGCGGCCGAAGAACATCGACCCCGCCGCGCCGCCCGCCTCCGACGGCACCGCCGTTCGCATCGCGCCCGATCTGGACACGGCCCTGTCACTGTGCCCCGAGGATGCCGAGGAGGTCTTCATCGGCGGCGGGGCGGAAATCTATCGCGAGGCCCTGCCCCGCGTTGACCGCATCTACCTCACCCTCATCCACGCCCGGCCCGAGGCGGACACCTTCATGCCCGAATGGGATGAATCGGCATTCAGGCAAACCAGCCGCCGCCACCGCCCCGCCCAGGGTGATGAACCCGCCTGCACCTTCCTCACCCTCGACCGCATCCGCTAACCCCCCCCCGGAAGTGCCCCCGGAATGCCCCCGGCCCCCGGAAGGATCCCGGAAGAAGTGCCCCACAAAGTGGCCCCGCCAATGGCCACCGGCAATACCCAGATCGCTCCGCCGTTGTATGGTCATCACCATCGAGCGGCCCGACCCGCTACGACCCAAGGAACCTCTCATGCCCTCTCACCCCCGTTGCGCCTGGCCCCCGCCCCTTCTGGCCGCGCTTCTTGCGCTCAGCCTCATTCTCGTCAATGCCGCCCACGCCGCCGCGGATGCGCAGGCTGCCGCCGATGGCGATGCCATCCACGAGGTCTCGGTCGAGGATCCGCGGCGGGGCACGGAGCATCGGCTTCGGCTGTGGCTGCCGCCGGGTGTCGAGCCCGTCCGCGGGGCGATCATCCAGCCGATGTTCGCCGGCCTGGTCGAGCGGGCCGACTACCGCCGACTCGCCGCGGACCTGGAATTCGCCCTCATCGGCTGCCAGCTCGATCGGCGGGGTGACATGGCCCACGCCGTCACCACCGCCCTTAAGCAGTTCGCCCGGGAGACCGGCCGGCCTGAGATCGAGCACCTGCCGCTGATCGCCAGCGGCTTCTCCGCCGGCGGCGGCATGGCCATCCGGCTCGGCTACCACCTGCCCGAGCGGATGATCGCCGTCTGGTCCAACGGCAACCCCGGCATCGGCCTGCCCATCGACGCCGATCCCGAGCAACTGGCCCGCTACCGCACCGTGCCCACGCTCACCGTCAACGGCTCGCGCGACCCGTTCGTGGACTACGACAAGGCCCCGCAGCGCTACTGGCACAACGCCCACCACCCGCGCATCCGCGAAGCGCGGCTTCAGTGGGGCCTGGCCATGCAGTGGGGCCACGCCCACGTCTACGGCCGCACCAACGACCTGGCCTGGCCGTTCATCGCCGAGGTCATCCGCCTGCGCCTGCCCGAAGACCACGACCCGAGAACCGGTTCGCCCACCCTCCGCACCATCCCGGAGCAGGACGGCTACCTCGGCGACATCCGCACCTGGGAAACGCCCTTCCCCACCATCGCTCCCTTCGATGGCGATAAGGTGGCTGACACTTCGTGGACATGGCTGCCGACAGAGGGCACTGCCATCCTCTGGCGCGGCTTCACCGCCCGCAACCGGCCCATCGAACTGACCATCACCGCCGACGCCGAAGACGGCGGGCACACGCTCACGGTCGAGGGCGACCTGCCCGAGAACATCGCCGAGGTCGTCTTCCACCGCATCGGCCAGCCCATCGGCCGCCGCGACTCACCGCCCTACCGCATCCACACCGATGCCCTCGATCGCGTAACCGACGCGGCGATCGCCATCGTCACCCTGGACGACGGCAGCCAACTGACCACCGCACCCGTCCTGCCCCCGCCGCGGGAGTGAGCGGTGAGGGCCACCGGTGGCTTGCCCACCCGCGCGTAGCGCGTAGGGTGAGTAGAGCGAGGCCTTGCGAGCGAAACCCACCACTCACGCTCGCGCCACCGATTCGCTCACCGCGACGTCCGGGCGGTGTCATGAGCAGTCGCACATCGCCCCGGGCCGCACGCGGCAATGGTGGGTTTCGCTCAGCGGACCTCGCTCTACCCACCCTACATGATCATTGCACTTGCGCTTCGGACCCGTGACTCGCTCGTGGCAGCTCGAGCAGGTCGAACACCGCGTCGAGGTCGAGGCGGGCCAGCATCTGCTGGCGCGCCTGCGGCTCGGCGCTGAGGCGCTGGACCATGGCCCGCAGCGTAGCCAGGCGCGGGCCGCGAAGGGGGGCGGGCTTGAGCCAGACGCTGCCGCGCGCGGCCTGTCCGTAATTCAGCGCCAGGAGTTGATCCACCACGTCGCCGTTGAGCTGCGCCACGATGTCGCCGTAGAGCAGTTCCGCATCGGTCAGCGCCACGTCGCCGTGGGCATCGGCATCGGCGCGCGTGCCGTGCGCGGCCTCGAGCACGCTGCGTTCGGGCCGCAGGTAGCCGCGGACCTTCAGTGCATCGAGGTAGCGCAGTCGCTCGATGAAATCCCCCTGCCGCCCGCCCTAGTCCTCCATCAGCTCGATCGTCCATGCCCGCTGCGATGGGTCCATCAGGGCGCGGTCATCGGCCAGCGCATCGAGCAGCTTGGGGATGATGATGGGTTTGCCCGCCGATAGCGATTCGGCAAGCTCGCGCGCGATGGCGAAGTTGTCGCGCTGCCGGCCGCCCGGGCCGATGCTGCTGCCCGGCGGGTAGTGAATGACCACGAACACACCGGCGACCTTGCGGTCATACGCCGCGGCGGCCTTCTGCGCCTGCTGCCACGCCTCCCACGCCGCGCGGCAGTTCTCCAGGCGCGACCGGCCGTGATGCTCATCGCCCTCGCGGTCGTAGCTGTAGAGCAGCGCATGGGCGGCATCGACCGTCACCGTGCCCTGCCGGAATCCGGCAAAGCGGCCGGTGGCGCGGTC
>PUMS01000010.1 GCA_003551485.1 Phycisphaeraceae bacterium
GCCTTGGTCTGAGCCGAGAAACGACGTCGCTGTCTGGTCATGATCCATCTCCTGATGTTCGGGGTCTATCAGGTAATGGATCCACCTTAACCGCGCGCCCAGATTTTCGGGAGCACTTCAGACCTTCCCGCTGTGCCCCTCATCGGCCAGGGTATACGCCTTTGCGGCCTCGTTCAGCGGCAGCAGCGGGCCGGCGATGAGTTGCGGATGCACATCGTGGCGCGACAGCACCGCGAGCAACTCGGCAAGGTGGGGCAGGGAGGTCACCCACGAGCCGTAGAGCGTGATCTGCTTGTGGATCAGCAGGGGCGAGACATCGAACTCGACCTTTCCGCCCTCGCCGATGAACCCGCAGCGGCCCCAGGCGCGGGTGCCTTCCAGGGCCAGCCGCCGGGCCGCAGCGCTGCCGGAGCAATCCACACTGACTTCACAACCCTCGCCCCCGGTGTGGGCCACGACCGCATCCAGCGGGTCGTCTTCGGCGTCGATCACGTGATCGAGCAGCGGCACATCCGGCCGGTACATCAGCGAACGCGCCAGCTCCAGCCGCCCCGCCGCGCGCTCCACACCCAATACCAGAGGCACGCCCAGCATGCGGCCGAGTTGGGCGGCGGCCAGACCCACCGGCCCGAGTCCGGTGATCAGGAGCCGGTCGGCCCCGCTCACGTTCATCCTTCGCAGGCACTCCCACACCGTGCCGTAGCCGCAGGCCGTGAATGCGCCATCCACTTCGCTGAGGTTGTCCGGCAGCGGGATGCAGTCGCGCTCTTCGGCCAGCAGGTACTGGGCATGGCCGCCGTTGCGGCGCCAGCCGTAGGCCCGCCGGCCGGTGCGGCTGCGGCAACTGATCTGGTAGCCCGCCCAGCAGTCGGGGCAACAGCCGCAGCCGCTGATGTGGTAGACCACCACCCGCTGGCCCACCGTCCGCGCCCGGCAGCCGGGCCCGAGCTTGACCACCCGGCCGCAGGGCTCGTGCCCGGCGATCACCCCCTGGTAGGCCTCCGGCCCGCTGCCCAGGTGGGCCCGGTAGATCGCCCGGATGTCACTGCCGCAGATGCTTGAGGCCTTCACCTTCAGCAGCACCTGACCCGGCCCCGGCTCGGGCACTTCGTATTCACCGATCACCACGGTGCTGTCACCGGGCAGCACCACGCCCTTCATCATCCTGGGGATGTCCACCATGGCATTGCTCCAGCGTTGCCGTGGGGATACCCGCACGGGCAGCCGGATGCAACTGCCCTCCACCGCCAGAGGTGTAAGCGATGGACTGCATACCGGCGGCCAGTGGTGCCGCGGCCACGCCGGATGGGGAGGTGGTGGCGATGGCGACCTGGTCCCTCCCGCAGGGGTTCAGTGGATCACCGCATCGCGGCCGTAGCTGTTGGCGATCGCGCCGAGGGCCTCGCCGCACGGGCCGCCGGCCGCGGCGGCCTCGTAGCTGATCTCACGGCCCTGGAAGTCCAGGATGGGGAAGTAGGCGCTGCTCACGTGCGTGCTGCCGGCGGGCATGTAATGGCCGATGAAGGAGCGGCGCCAGCGATCGGCCGTACGGTTGCGGCCCGAGCCGTGGATGAGGCTGCCGCCGAAAAAGAGCGTATCGCCGGGCTTCATCGCCACCTCCACCGCCTTCATCCCCCTGGGCGGGTCGACCAGGTTCGAGGTGCGGCCGGCGCGGATGCGCTGCGGATCGGGGCAGATCACACCCAGCCGGTGCGAGCCGGGCACCACGTAAAGCCCCCCGTTGTCCGCATCGGTCTCATCCAGCGCCGTCCACGCCGCGATACAGGTGCCCGGCTGCACCGCGAGGTAGAAGTTGTCCTGATGCAGCGCCTGACCGGGCGAACCCGGAGGCTTGTAATAGAACATGCTCTGACACGCCACCGCCGGCTCAGCGAACAGCGCCTCGAGAACCTGCCCGACCCGCGGTTTGAGCATCGCCTTGAGCGAAAGCTCGCAGAACCGGTGCGGATGCATCAGCCGCGGGTATCGCTCGAGGGGATCATCCGATTCCCACCTGGGTTGCCACCGATCGGGCACACGGTCGATGCCCTCGCCCAGCCGGTGGAACCGGTCGCGAAGGGCCTCGACCTCATCCGCATCGAACATGCCGCGCACCAGCAGATAGCCGTCATCCTGCCACGCCCGGATCTGATCGTCGGTGAGAACGGATCGGTGCCCTGCCTCGGATTGAACCATCACAAGTACTCCTGTCACTGGCGAACACCCATAATGGGGACTGCATCGCCGCCGCGCCATCGGCCCCCACAGCTACGTGGCCCACGGCGAAAACGTCGGATTCTAGCAGGCGCCCCGACACAAGAGCTGACCGCAGACACAAGTCACCTCTATCTGGAATTGACGCATCGCCATGGCGCCGTGGCGCCGGTGGCCTGGCTACGAAACCTATGCAATGGCGGGCCGTGAACAGGTGCGGTCCCGGCTTTCGCACCTGCGATGAAGGTGCGGGTTCAGCAGCGAGGCGGTGATGGCGGCACACGGTAACGCAATGAGTGGAAGCCTGCTTCGTTGAACTGACATGACCAGCCTCGCTGTTGTGGCAGCGGAGCAGCACTTACTCACGGGAGTCAGACGGCCATGATGCAACGAATGCCTGCTTTGACACTGTTTCTTGCGGTCGCCCTTGGCATCGGCTGGTTTCTACCTGTCGCGGCAGTGGCTCGGGAGCCGGTCGAACTGATCGATGAGCGCACGCCCTGGCGGGTACACCTCGTCACCGGGCCCCACATGCAGCGCACGGACGAGGGCGCCGTCCAGCTTCAGCGCCGTCACAGCAGGGTCGAGTTCGATCCGGCCGATCCCGAAGCCCACACGGCGGAGGTCGACCGTGGCCCCGCCTTCAGCGCTGTGGCGCCCGAGGGCTGGGCGGGGGCCGACTTCGATGACCACCACTGGCCGATCTACCGCAGCGATGACCTGTTCGACTTCATCGGTGACCACGGGGTTTCACCGATGCGCGGCGGGCAGTGGGCGTGGCTGAACACGATCAACCTGCGAACCCGCTTCGGCATCGCCGACCCCGACAGGGTCGCCCACCTTGAGTTGACGGTCGAAGGCACCGGCGGGGCCGTGGCCTACATCAACGGTCAGGAAGTGGGTAGAGCGTACCTGCCCGAGGGCGACCTGCCACGTGTCACGGCCGCGGCGGACTACCCCCGCGAGGCCTACGTGGATGAGCACGGTGAACCGTTGCCGGGCGTGAGCCTGCGCGATGGGCCCGAGGAGCAGTGGCAGCAGCGGTACGACAGGCGCGTGCGCCGTTTCCGCTTCGAGGTTCCCGCCGAGGTGCTCCAGCGGGGGGCCAACGTGCTGGCCGTCGAGCTTCACCGCTCGCCCGTGGCCGGACCGATGGGCCGGGATCGCTGGGAGCACGTGGGCTTTCGCAGCGCTGTGCTGAGCAGCCGCGGCGATGCCGGTGTGACGGCCTACGGTGAGGCCATCGAGGGCATCCACCTCTGGACGGCCCAGAGCAGTCAGCAGGTGGCCGATACGCCCTCGCAGGAGTCGCTGATCCGCCGCGGCTGGTTCTGGACGATGTACTGGGCACGCGGGATGCCGGTGCGGGGCGTGGCGATGGCCAACCCGTTCGATCCGGTGCGCCCGGTCCGCATGGCCATCCCGCGCAACGGCGTGGGAAGCGGCCAGGCGGTGCTGAGCAACCTCGATGGCCTGCACGATGTGCGGGCCGCGATGGCCGGCGACCTGACCGGCCCCGGCGGGGCCAGGCTCGCGGCCGCGAACGTGGACATCCGCTACGCCGTGCAGCGCGACGACCTGCACTACGCCGACACGCTGGCCACCGAGCCGCCCAGCGAGGCCAGGGCCGTGCCCATCTGGCTGCTGGTCGAGGTCCCCGCCGGGCAGCAGCCGGGCTGGTATACCGGCAGGCTGGACCTTCAGGCCAACGGTGAGCGCTTCAACGTGCCTGTGCAGGTGCTGGTCACCGGCTATGAACTGCCCGACCCGCGCGATTTCCAGGGCACGCAGATCAGCATCGAGCAGTGCCCCAGGAGCGTGGCGCTGCATTACCAGGTCGAGCCCTGGTCGGATGAGCACTGGCAGCGGCTTGAGCCCTCGCTCAAGCTGCTGGGCCAGGTGGGCAGCGATGTGCTCACCGTGCCGGTGATCCTGAGCAACTTCCCCGCCGCGGGCCGGGCCGGCCGCCAGCCGGGCCGAAGCGATCAACCCGACACCTGGCGCCAGCCGCTGGTGCGCTTCATCGAGACCGATGGCGGCCTGGCGCCGGACCTGTCGATCCTCGAGCGGTTTCTGGACCTGTATGAGCGACACGTCGGTGCGCCCAGGGCGCTGTCACTGTGGATATGGGACCCGGCCTCGGCCGAGGAACTGGCCGATGCCTACGAGGGCAGCCAGCGCGACAGCCGAGAGGTCACCGCCACACCGGCCATGATCGAGGTGTGGGACCCCGAAACCGGTCAGGTCACCACCCGCGAGGCACCCACGCTCCTCTGCGATGAGGCCGAAGGCTTCTACCGGCCGATGCTGGAGGCCGTGCGCGAACTGGTGGTCGAGCGTGGCTGGGATGAGCGGATCATCACGCTCGGCCTGGGCAGTGACGTGCGACCCGGGCGGGAGACCGGCCAGCGCCTTCGCCAGTGGGCGCCCTACGCCCGGTGGGAGCTGCTGTCGCACTTCAGCGGCGATCCGGGCAGCCACTTCTACCGGGGCCGTCGCGATGAGGAGCACCCGCGAATGGCCGCCCTCGAGGAGGGCCGGCTGATCGCCATCGGCGACCTGGAGGTGGGCATCAGGCGCTGGCCGTGGATGGCCTTCTGCACGGTGCTGTCGGCATCGCAGCTCGAGCA
>PUMS01000038.1 GCA_003551485.1 Phycisphaeraceae bacterium
CTGCTGAACGCCGCGACCTGCTCTCGCGGCTGGACCATCCCGATTATCCGGACCTTCCCGCCCTCATCGCCGCCGATCTGAACCACCCGCGAAGCCGCGGCTTCGGCCACCACGATGTCCACAAGCTGCTCACGCTAGACCAGCTCGAGCAACTGCTCGAGCTCGAGCCCGACCTGATCCACAACTCGACCTTCATCCAGACCCACCTGGCCGGCCTGCGCCCGGGCCCGGACGTGGACATCGAGCGCGACCTCGAGCAGCGCCGGGCTTATCTGGAGCGGTTATGGGACTTCGCCGAGGACCTCGCGCCCGCCCACAACGCGCTGAAGCTCAACATCCTCCACCACCGCCTGCGGCTGGACCGGCAGATGGGCGTCCACAACCTCGACCGCTTCCGCACCTACATCCGCATCCCCCGTCAGGCACCCTACATCAACGAGGATTGGATCGAGCGCCAGCGCCGCCACCCCGACCACCGCGCCGACCCTTCCGCCGATTACCGCGAGGCCACGCTGCTGCCGCCGGTGGGCAACGATGAGCCGCTGGTGCGTGCGTACCTGGCGCACTTTTTCGAGGCCGAGGACATTCGCGATGAGTTCCGCGACTACCTGCGGCAGGAGTACCTCGACCGCGTGTTCGCCGAAACGCGGCTGATGGCCGGTGTCGGCGACCCGGAGGAACTCTACTCGCTGCTGACACCCGCCCAGGTGCAGGCGCTGCGCGACCGGGTGGACATCGACTTCGCCCCGACCAAGCCCGCCACCTTTCAACCCGGCGATGATGTGACGCTCGATGTCGACATCAAGCACGTCGAGGAACTGCGGGTGCGCACCTACCGCATCAACGAGCTCAACTACTACCGCGAGGAGGGCAGCGAGGTCGACACCGCCATCCCGCTCGACGGCCTGGTGCCCAACCACGAGCGGACCTACACCTACGATGACCCACCCATCCGGCGCATCCGCCGCAGCTTCGAGCTCGAGGCCATCGACGCGCCGGGCATCTGGGTGGTCGAGCTGATCGGCGGGGGCATCAGCAGCCGGGCGGTGATCCGCAAGGGCCGGCTGCGCTACACGATGGTCAACGGTCCGGCGGGCCACATCTTCCGCATTTACGACCAGGACAACGAGCCGCGGCCGCAGGCGAAGCTGCTCGTGGGCGGCCACGAGTACGCCCCGGATGACCGCGGCCGCATCACCGTGCCCTACAGCACGCGGCCGGGCCGGCAGAAGCTGATCATGATCGACGGCGACCGCGCCACGCTCGATCACTTCGAGCACGAGCGCGAGACCTACCGCTTCGACGCCGGCTTCCACCTCGAGCGCGAGCTGATCAACGACCAGCAGCAGGCCGAACTGCTCATCCGACCCACGCTACGGCTCAACGGCGCAGCGCAGCCGGTGGGGCTGCTTGAGAATGTCCGGCTCACCATCGCCGCACGCGACCTCGACGGTGTGGCCAGCACACAGACGGTGGTGGACTTCGCACTCGATGATGAGGGCGAGGCCATCCACCGCTTCCAGGTCCCGCCGCGCGTGCGCGAGCTGCAACTGCGCCTCGAGGCCAACGTCCGCAGCATCAGCGCCGATGAGGATGTCGAGCTTGCCGCCACCGAGACGATCGAGGTCAACCAGCACGCCACCACCGGCCATCTCGCCATTCCCTACCTGACGCGTGATGGCGAGGACTACATTCTTGAGGTGCGTGGCCGCAACGGTGAGATGCTCGGCCGCGAGCAGGCGAGCGTTCGGCTGTGGCACCGCGACATCGACCCGCCGGTGACGCGGAACATGCAGAGCGATGAGTCCGGCCACATCCACCTCGGGCCGCTGGCGGAAATCCGCCGCATCAACGTCCGCATGGCCGACGGTCTTCACCAGACATGGACGCTGAACGAACCGGCCTACAGCTACTTGCCCGCACTCACCGGCCTGCCCGGCGAGCGCCTGCTGGTGCCCTGGAAGCGCGATGCGCGGCAGCCGCAGCGCGAGAAGGTCGGCCTGCTCGAGCTTCGAGACGGCCGGCCCGTGGCCGACCGGTTCGACAACCTGGGCATCGCCAATGGCTACCTGGTGCTCGAGGGCCTCGAAAGCGGCGACTACAAGCTGCTGTTGAAGCGCACCAATGAGCGCATCAGCGTACACGTCAGCGAAGGGGCCGAGCGCGACGGTCACATCCTCGGCGACATGCGCTACATGCAGCGGACCGACCCCCGGCCGATGACGCTGCTGCACCCGGTGGTCGAGGAGGACAAGGTCCGTCTCCGCATCCGCCACGGCAACGCCGATACCCGCATCCACGTGCTGGCCAGCCGTTACGTGGATGTTTTCAATGCCTACGAGAGCCTGCGCGTGCCGGGCCGCGAGGGAGCGATGGTGACCGCGCTGCCGGTGGCCGATTCGCTCTACGTCGCCGGGCGCGACATCGGCGATGAGTACCGCTACATCCTCGACCGCCGCTCGGCCCGGCGCTTCCCGGGCAACATGCTGGCGCGGCCGGGGCTGCTGCTCAACCCCTGGGCCGTCCGCGAGACCGAGACCGGCGAGCTGCGCGCCGGCGATGGCGATGAGTACCGCCGGATGCTTCAAGAGCGGCGCCGCGAGGCCGAACGTCGTGTCGAGACCGAGACCCGCCGCACCGAGCGCAGCGATGCGCAGGACCTCAACTTCTTGGCCACGCCCGCCGTCATCAAGGCCAACCTGCGGCCGGATGAGGATGGCATCATCGAGATCGACCGCGAGGCGCTTGGCGACCGGCACATGCTCTGGATCGTCGCCGTCGATGGCACCCACACCGCGTGGCGGTCGATTGCCCTCGAAAAGCCCGAGCCGGCGCTTCGCGAGCGGCGGGTGGTCGAATCGCTCGACCCGCAGCGTCACTTCATCCAGCGGCAACGGACCGATGTGCTCGGCCCCGGCGATGAGCTGACCTTCCCCGACCTGACCGAAGCCGAACTCGAGGTCTACGACTCGCTGGCCGCCGTCTTCAGCCTGTTCAGGACGCTCAACGAGGAGCAGAACGGCGGTGAAACGCTCGGCAAGTTCGCCTTCCTGATGGACTGGCCCGGCTTCGAGCACGAGCAGAAGCTCGAGAAGTACGCCGAGTTCGCCAGCCACGAGCTCAACTTCTTCCTCTATCACAAGGATCGCGACTTCTTCGATGCCGTGGTGCGGCCCTACCTGGCCAACAAGAAGGACAAGACCTTCATGGACCACTACCTGCTCGGTGCCGACCTGAGCCGGTACACCGAGCGATGGGCGTTCAACCAGCTCAACACCGTCGAGCGCATCCTGCTGGGCCGGCGGCTCGAGAAGCAGCAGCAGGTGGCGCGGCACATCGGCGACCGGGTCGACCTGATCCCGCCCGACGTCGGTCGGGACAACCGCCTGTTTGAACTGGCCCTTCGCGGCAGCGCGATGGCCACGGAGGGGGTCATCCGGGACTTCGAGGCGCAGGTCGACATGGACCGCAGGCGGCGGGAGATGTTGCTTCGGGGCGATGAGGCACGCCCGCATGTCGCAGGACGCCCCGCCGCACCCGCGGACCCTGCCGAGCCGGCCCGCGGGCGGGCGCCGGCCCCCCAGGCTGACGCCGCGCCCGAACCCATGATGATGATGGAGCGCCTTGAAATGGACGTCGATGAGGCCCGGGAGCTGCGCCGGCGCATCCGGCGGCTGTACCGGGATGTGGCGCCCACCGTCGAGTGGGCCGAGAACAACTACTACCAGTTGCGCATCAGCAAGCAGGATGGGAGCCTGGTCACGGCTAACCCCTTCTGGCTTGACTACGCCCGGCACGAGGGCGATGGCCGCTTCATCTCGGCCAGGCTGGTTGAGGCCCACAGCAACTTCACCGAGATGATGCTGGCCCTGGCCGTGCTCGACCTGCCCTTCGAGGCCGATGAACACGAGCTGGCCGGCTTCGACCCCGAGGCCGAGCAGGCCACGCCCGTCACGCTCAGGCCCGCCTCGCCCCTGATCGCCTTCCACCGCCAGGTCGAGCCCATCGAGCCGGCCGATGAGCAGGTGCCCATCCTGGTCAGCCAGAACTTTTTCGAGTACGGCGACCGCTACCGCACCGTGGACAATGAGAAGGTCGACCGGTTCATCACCGATGAGTTTCTCATCCACACCATCTACGGCGCTCAGGTGGTGGTGACCAACCCGACGTCGAGCCGTCAGCGCCTCGACGTGCTGATGCAGGTGCCCGAGGGCGCCATGCCCGTGCTCGGCGACCGGACGCTGCGCAGCCGGCACGTGCGGCTGGACCCGTTCGACACGGTCAAGATCGAGTACCACTTCTACTTTCCCGACCCCGGCGACTACGCCCACTTCCCCGTCCACGTGGGGCGGCAGGAGGAACTGGTGGCCTTCGCCGAGCCGGTGCGGTTCAACGTGGTCGAAGAGCCGACCGAGATCGACCGCGAGAGCTGGGACTACATCTCCCAGCACGGCACGGAGGATCAGGTCATCGCGTTCCTCGAGAAGGGCAACGTCGAGAAGATCGACCTCGAACGCATCGCCTGGCGCATGCGCGACCGCGACTTCTTCCTGCGGACCATCGGCCTGCTGGAAGACCGCCTGGCCTACGATGACACGCTCTGGTCCTACAGCCTCATGCACGACCACCTGCCGGCCATGCGCCAGTACCTGCGCCACCAGGACCGCTTCGTCGAGCAGTGCGGCCCGTGGCTGGACTCGACGCTGCTGACCATCGATCCGGTCGAGCGCCGGTCGTGGGAGATGCTCGAGTACGATCCGCTGGTCAATGCCCGCGCCCACCGGCTCGGCGCCACCCGCC
>PUMS01000334.1 GCA_003551485.1 Phycisphaeraceae bacterium
ACCGCAGCGCCCTGGATGTAGCGGCGGTCGTTCGGGGCGATGTCGATGCGCTGCCAGCTCATCTGCGGGTCCATCGGGATGCCGTTGGCATCGAGGAAGGTGAAGCGGTATTGGAGGCGCAGCATCCGCCTTCCGCTGAGGTTCTCAACCGGTACGGTGACCTTCAACGGCGCGGCCTCGGCGGTGCGGGTGGCATCCTTGGTGAACTGTTCGGTCGCCGCGTACACCGCCAGCTCGCGCTGCACGCGCGTATCCAGCAGGCGGACTCGCGGGTCCTTGGCCGGCGGCCGCGTGGTGGTGCAGCCGGCCAGGATCAGCAGCACCAGGGCGAGACTGCTCAGCAGCATGCTCGTACTCACGGTCGATCGGTTCACGTTCATCGCGGTCAGCTCCTTCATGCCGCTCGCTCAGCGTGAGCGATGCACGGCGGGTGGTTCGGATCGGTCGGGTGGAATCAGCCGCCGTTCGAGGCGGCGAAGCTCAGCGCCCTGGATGCGGTAGGGAGGATGCACCTGCCCGAAGAGGCGCACAAAGCCGGTCGTGCCCCCCATGGGCGGGATCAGCGAATCGCCGCCCTCGAGCACGTGCCGGCCCGGCGGCAGGCCGGTGCCATCTTCAACGGCCAGGCGAAGGCCCTCGGCCCGGTAGGCGTTTTCCAGCTCGACGTACGTCACATCGCGGGTCATGCCGTCGCGGTGGTAATCCTCGACGGCGCGCGGCGTGGGCAGGCGCACATCGTTGCCGCCCAGCAGCCACGGCCACTGCGGGCCGGGCACGGCGCCGGTGATGTCGTTGGAGTAGTAGATGCGGCCGGAAACGGCCCACTGCGGCGGGCTGCCCCGGCCGCTGTTGAGCTTCACGTAGCGCAGTTGCAGCGCGCCGTTGGCGGGGGGCATCAGCCCGGTAAGGATCAGGCGCGAGCCGGGCAGGCCCTGGACCTGAAGTTCGACCGTCTGGCCCGGCTGGTCGATCTTCACCGGCACCACGTAAAGGCGCTGCGGCATCACGTCGCAGAAGCGCGTGTCGGCGTGGGAGCCGGCCTTGGCCATCGCCCCCAGCGCCATCGCCCCGAGCCCGGCGAACACGGCCACATCCGAGCCATGGTCGGCCCCGATCACCGCCGCCGTGGCCCCGCCGACGATCAGCAGGTCGCCCACCGCATTCTTGGCCAGGCGGACGTCCTCGAGGTTGTTCCACCTGTGGTCGGCGGCCATGCGGTTGACATCGGCCACCACCGGCACGGCGACGCGCCGGTCGGCGATGGGCTGGCCGCCCTGGTCGCGCACCGCGGCCAGCAGCGGCCGGCCATCGCTGGCCGTTCGCGGGTCGAACCGGGCCAGGGCGTTGCCCGGCCCGTAGGCCACCTTCCGCGGGCCCATGCCGTAGCCGACCATCAGCACGGTGTTGTAGTCGCCGTCGCGCAGCTCGCGAAGCAGCGGCCGGATGTGCGGGTCGATCTCGGCGGCGGCGGCGAGGTAGTCCTCACCCTCGCGATCGCGGCCGAGTTGATAGCTGGCCAGCGCGTGGGTGATGTAGCCGAGGGTGAAGTTGGACTCGACCACGGCGTAGCCGGTGTTGAGAAAGTCATCGCCATCGTCGTAGGGGCCGACCTCGCGGCCCTCCCGCCGCGCCCGCTCGATCTCGGCGGCCCGCCGGGCGATGGCGGCGGTGTCGATGCGCTGACCGGTCGCGGGGTCGCGGCCGAAGTCGTGCAGCCGGAACAGCGAGTTGCCCGCCGCGGCACGCGCGTTGTCCCACCGCCCGAGCATGGCCTGCTGCGCGCTGATGTACCACAGCGCCAGCGCCTGTTCGAAGGGCTCGCCCTTCCAGAACTTCACCCCCTCATGGAACACCGCCGCGGCGACGGTGCGGTCTTCGTTGATGCCCAGCGTGCGAAGCACGTCGAAGACCTCCCCGAACACCACATCCGCAGCGCGGGGCTGGCCGTCGGCCATCGCCAGCACGCCGATGCGCATCCGGTCGAGCAGGTACTGGCGCTTCGAGGGGTCGTGGGTCATGTGGCGCATCACCTGCTCGCGCGCCTGGGCGTGCTCGCCCTGCTCGATCAGGTGGGTCGGCGCCATCCTCATGCGGTCCTGGCAGCCGGCTGCGCTCAGCAGCAGGCCCAGCAGCAGGCCCAGCAGCAGGATGATGCTCACCCGCCGCGCCGTGGCGGTGGCGACGGCGGCGGGGGCTGCTTGCGCGTGGATGGTGGGGGCGTTGACCATGGTCAGTCCCAGATGTGGCCGCGCGCGATGCGCTTGAAGGCCACATCATCCTTCCAGACCAGTTCGCGGTCGCCGATGCGGCGGATCTCGAACTCGCAGTAGTAGAGCTCGGTGGCGCCCTTCTCATCCTGCCGCACGGCCGATCGGAACGTGGCCGACATCACGTGCGTGGGCCGGCGTTCGGCCAGCGGCGCCGTCTCCAGGCCGTGCTGCTGAGCGTACTCGTGCGCCCGCCGCGCGCCCTCGGCCGGCAGGACGAAGATGATGTTCTTCTCCTGGCGCATCTGCCGCACCGGCAGCGAGGCGCGCAGGTGGTTCATCACGAACCACTGCTCGCCCGGGCTCATCACGTCGCGCGAGAGGTTGAGCACCCGTTCGATGCTGACCACCCACAACGGGCTGTCGGGGCCGCGGTCGCGCATGACGTCGCTGGCCAGCAGGCTGGCGGCGAACTCGCGGCTGACGTGCTCGAGGTCGTCGACCGTCAGCCGGGTGCTGCGCGGCGTGGCGCTGGAGGCACAGCCGCCGATCGCGGCCGAGACGAGCAGCAGCAGCGCGGTGGCGGGGCGGGTTGAGCACCTTGGCGCGCGCATCGGCGGCTCCAGTTGGGCATCAGGGATGGAACGGGCCGCGGGCCACTACGGCCGCACCTGCTTGGCCAGGTACTCGCGCTCGAAGACGACCTCCCGCGTGCGGAAGTGGCTCAGCCGCACGTAGAAGGCATAGAGCTGCGTCCCGCCGCGGTCGGCCCGCAGCATGTCCATGTTCAGTGCCAGGGAGTTGTCGATGTCGATCACGTCGGCCCGCGGGGCGCCGGCGCCGTTGAGCTCACGCTGGATCAGGGCATCGGCCAGCCGCCGGTCGTCGACCCAGCGGGTGCTCTGGCGCATGAACGGGCTCTGCGTGACGTGGGTGCGCAGGCGGTTGCGGATGATCTCGAACTCGTCGGTGGGCACGATGCCGGTCTTGTTGGCGATGTCGCCGAAGGCGACGGTGACGCGGCCCTCGATGCCCTGCTCGGCCCTGATCTGGGTGATCTCCTGGGCGAGGTCCTGGGCAAGGACATCGGCGAACTCGATGTAGCCGCTGAGTATCGGGCTGCGGTGGCGAACCTCATCGCGCGTGGTCTGGCCGGGCTCGATGCGGCCGTGCGGATCGCCCGCCCGCGGCCGGGCACAGCCGGTGAAAAGGGTGATGACCAGCGCAGCGGCGAGTGGCACGGCGAGCAGGCGGGGCATGGTGTGCATGATCGGTGTCTCCTGGGATGGCCTTGGGCAAAGGCGGCGCGGGGCGTGGCGGTGCAGGGGGTAGGGCATGCTGGCGGGACCGGCCCCTCGGGGCGGCAGGCACGGTCCGGCGCTGGGCGCTGCGGTCCCACCCTTGCCGCTGCGCCGACGTAATCGTAGCGCCGCCGGGGACCAACCGTCTGCGCCCATGCCGCCCCCGGAAGCAACTGCCGCACGGCACTCCGCAAGCAGCCCCCCCGACCCAGCGGCCGCGCTTCAGGCATCGGCCGCGGCGAGGCGGTCGAGGATCGCGGCAGCCATCCGCCGGCCCACCTCCTGGTACTGCGAACGCGTCAGAACCGTCTCACGGGCGCAGGTGTAGGGAATCTCGAACGTGGCCCCCACCGTGCCGGGCAGGTCCAGGCCGTAGGCCCGGGCGTTGGGTGTCTCCCAGCGGCTGGGGTAGTCCACGTGACGCTGGAACGGCTCGCGGGCCAGGTCCGGGCCGATCGCCGTGGCGAAGGCCTCCAGCCAGGTCTGGAGTTGAGCATAATCGGCCCGCTCGCGGTCGGTCTTGTGCGTGAAGGTATAGATGCCATCGGTCTCGCACATGCCCGGGGCATGGAAGTCGGCGAACAGCACCGGCCGGCAGCGCTTGAGCCAACGGCCCACATCCCGCTGGATCACCAGCGTCTCGTGCCGCATGGGGGGGCGGCCCCAGGCGCGGTTGAGGTCGTAGGGGTAGTTGTCCTTGCCGTAGTCGCCCCGGACCACCCCGTCGATGTTGCTCAGCGGCACGCACCACAAGAGCGGCACGGCCTGCCCCGCCCGCTCGAACTCGACCATCGCCCGCAGCAGCCCATCGAGCACCCAGGACCCGGGTGTCTCACCCGAATGCTGCCGCGCGATCAGGTAGATGCCGGGCCGGGCCGATCGCTGGTCCGCCTGATCCGCCGGCTCGCCCGGTGAATTGCTCAGCCGCCACAGCGGCCGGCCGCCCTGGCTCAGGCCGATGCTGTCCATCCGGTAATGGCCGGCCGACTCGCGGACCAGGGCCTGGACGTCCTCGGGGTCGTAGGGGTAGCACAGCGCCACCTCCGCCGCCTCCTCGGGCGCCTCGATGGTCCACGCCACCTGCGCCCGGCCGTCGGGCAGTTCGATCAGTTCCCCCGGCTCCATCCGCTGCCAGGCCCCGCTGCCGTAGCGGATCACCGGCCGCAGCGTACACGGCCGCGATGCCCCGAGCATGCTGTCGTAATGCTTCAGCAGCAGCCGCAGCGGTTCCCCCCCGTGCCCGCTGCCCAGCGCGCGAATGCGAAACCGAAACCACATCGCCTCCGG
>PUMS01000417.1 GCA_003551485.1 Phycisphaeraceae bacterium
AGCTCGCCCGCGAGCCGCTGCCCGAGGGCCTGACCATCGACGACCCCGAGGCCATGGGCCGGTTCCTGGGTTCGGCCCTGCGAAAGCACCGGATGCGGGGGCGAGGGGTGATCATGAACGTGCGCCGGGGCCAGGTGGTGCTCAAGCCCCTGGTGCTGCCCCAGCCGGATGAGGATTCGGAACTGGCGGCGATGGTGCAGTACCAGCTCGGCAAGGAACTGTCCATCGAGCCGCAGGAGGCGGTGATCGACTATGCCATCGAGAGCCACGATGTGCCCGTCGAGGGCGAGGAAGCTCCCGGCGGGGTCGAGATTCTGGCCGCGGCGGTGAAGCAGCCGATCGTGGACTACTACCGCAAGGTGGCCGAGGTCGCGGGCGTGCGCCTGCTGCGGCTGGGGCTTCGGCCCTATGCCAACACGCGGGCGGTCGATGCCTGCGGCCTGGCCGGCGATGCCGAGAGCGTGGGCCTGATTCACGTCACGGCCGATGAGACCGAGGTCGACGTCATCGCCGGGCAGACCCTGGCCTTCAGCCGCTCGGCCGTGATCCGTATCCACCCCCACGCGCCCGCGGGCGAGCAGCCGGCATCGGATGACAGCGCTTTGCAGGGCAAGGCCGCGAACCGGGTGCCGGCGGAAAACGGCGCGGCATCCTCGCTGCTGGGCGGCGATCCGCTTTCGCGGGCACCGGTCGAGGCCATCGCCAGCGAGGCGGCGCGCAGCCTCCAGAGCTTCCACGCCGTGCAGCGCAGCCGCCGCATCGAGCGCATCCTCATCGCCGGCGACAGCGGCATCGAGACCCGCCTGGCCGACAAGCTGGCCCTGCGGCTTCGCGTGCCGTGTGTGCTGTACGAGCCGGGCGATGCGGTGGCGGCCAGGAAGCTGCCCGACCGCTCCGGCGGGTTCATCAGTGCCATCGGCCTGGCGGTGGGCGATCGCGAGCAGCACTTCGCCCCCATCGACTTTTCCAATCCCAAGCGGCCGAAGGTGCGGCGCGATACGCAAAAGCTGCGGCGCGCCCTGGCCGCCGCGGCGGTGGCGCTGCTCGGGGCGATGCTGATTGTCTCGGCGATGAACGAGCACCGTGCCGGACGGGCCGAGCTTGCCGACCTCCGCCAGCAGATCGCCCAGCAGCGCCAGCCGCTGCGCGAGTCAGCGCAGCAGCAGTCGCGGCTGGCGACGGTGCAGGGCTGGGTCGGCGACCGGCGGCCGTGGGCGGACGTGCTGGCGCATCTGTCCTCGCTGTTCCCCCCGGCGCAGGAGGCCTACATATCGAGCATTCAGGCGCGGGCCGATGGCCGCATCGAGTTCACGCTCAACGCCCGCGACACCGGCACCTACGACCGTCTCGCCGCAGCGCTGCGTGAGGCCGGCTACAGCGTGTCCCCGCGCAGGAGCCGCGGCAGAGATGACGCCTACGGCTATGGCTATGAAGTCAACGTGATGGTGATGCCCGACCGCACCGGGCGCCTCGACCTTGCCGACCTCGAGCCGGTGCAGCGCCGCGACAACGACCTTTACCGTGCCGGCCACGAGGATGAGGTCGTGCGCTTCTACGAACGCCGCCGCGGCGGGCGAGGGAGCCGAGGAGGCAGCCAGCAATGAACGCGCGCGAGAAGAGACTGGCCCTGCTCGTGGCACTGATCGCCGGCGCGATGATCGCGGCGACGGCGGTCAACCGCATGTACCTTCAGCCCAAGCGCGAGCTCGACGCCCAGCTCAACGCCGCACGCGGCACGCTGGAGGGCAATCTCGGCACGATCGACAACGGTCGGTTCGCCGCGCAACTGGTGGCGGAGAAGGTCGAGCAGACCTTCTCGACCGACCCCGCCGAGGCCCTGTCGATCAGCCACGCCCGGCTGGTCAGGATGCTCGATGCCGCCGGGCTGCCGCTGGAGGAGGGGGACGACGGCTTGGCGCCGATCGACCCCCAGCGGCTCGACCGCAGCGGGCAGAACCTGGCCGTGGGCTGGTCGGTCAACACCCAGGGCCGGCTCGAGCAGATCCACCGCTTCCTTTACATGGTGCAGAACGATCCGTACCTGTCGAGGATCGACAACATGACGCTTCGCGCCCAGCCTCGGGGCGTGGATTACACCCTGACGCTGCGCTACCTGACGCTGGTGCTGCGCGACACCGGCGAGGCAGCGCCGGTGGAGCTGAAGCCGGTGCCCCGGCCCGAGGGTGAGCTTTTCGATCAGTCCTGGGGGCTGATTGCCCGCAACATCTTCCGCCCGTTCCTCCCGCGTCCGGTGCCGCCGCCGAGGCCGGTGGCCCAGCCCCAGCCCCAGCGGCCCCAGCCTCAGCCCCAACGGCCCCAGCCCCAGCCGCCTCGGCCGCGGCCCAGCCACGTGCTGGTGTCGCTGACCGAGACGCCCAAGGGCCCGGACATCGTCGTGGCAAGCCACATCGATGGCCGCACCAGTTTCAGCGATTACTCCATCGGCGACCGCCTTGCCGGCGGCCACATCGTCATGGTCGATGTGCGCTGGCTCGAGGACCCGCACAACGAGGGCGACTACTCGCCCAGCCGCGTCATCATTGACATCGACGGCGTCTATCACGCCGTCGAACTCAACCACCCGCTGACCCAGAGATACCGCATCGCCCCCGACCGCCTGCCCGAGCCGCTTCGCTCGCAGGAGGCGCGGGCCGGCGATGCAGAACGTTCGGATTCGGGAACCTGAACCCGGCAACCGCCGGACCGGGGCCATGCCCCAGGGATGAGCCATGAAGATGTACCTCCCCATCCTTACCGTCGCCTCCTGCCTGCTGCTTCTGACGCTGCCGGGCGCGGGGGCCTTCGCCGAATCCGACGCCCAGGACCCGGACCAGGCGCAGGCTCAGGACCAGGCGCAGGCTCAGGACCCGGCGCAGGCCCAGGACCAGGCCGAGGCGCAGCAGCAGGCGGAAGCCGAAGCGCCGCCGGAACAGGCCCAACCCCCGGCCGACGCCCAGGACCAGGCTCCGGCCGATGCCCAGGCGCAAGCCGAGCCGAGGCAGCAGCCCCGCCCGTTCCGCTTCCAGTACGCCAACATGCCCTACAACGAGGTCATCCAGCGCTTCGCCCGCGCCGTGGACCGGCCCATCCTCGGCCCGGTCGAGGTCGATGGCGAGATGACCTTCTTCGACCCCGAGCCCTACACCTACGATGAGGCTCTGGACACGCTCAACATCTTCCTGGGCATGCAGGGCTATCAGTTGATGGAGGCCGGCCGCTACCTGCGCGTGGTGTCGGTGGGCGAAATCGCGGGCATCCCCCACCCGATCATGCGCGGTGAGTTCACCACCGAGGGGATGCGGCCGGGGCAGATCGTCACCGTCGTGCTGCCGGTGCGCCACGTGGATGCCACCGAGGCGGCCAAGGCGCTGCTGCCGATGGTGTCCTCCTTCGGTCACGTGGCGCCGCTGGGCCGGGGCATGGGCATCGTGGTGACCGATTCGGTTGCAGCCATCGAACGGCTCAAGGAAATGCTGGCGCTGCTGGACCGCGATGACCTGGCCGATGAGCAGGTCAAGACCATCCGACTTCGCAACGCCTCGGCGCGCCAGGTGGCCGAGATTCTGCGCAGCACCATCGCCCAGACCCGCACCGTCCGTGAGGGAGACCGGCGGCGGACGGTGCCCGGCGACCTGATCGCCACCAGCGATGACCGCACCAACAGCATCATCCTCCAGGGCAAGGCCGACCGCATCGTGATGGCCGAACGGCTCATCGCTGAGATCGATCAGGCTGACGGCCCCGACGATGCCGCCGCCTTCCGCAGCTTCTCGCTGGCCAACGCCCGCGCTTCGGAGGTGGTCGACACCATCAACGCCCTGCTCGGCGCCGGCGACCGCAGGCAGCGGGACATGATCCCCCGGGTGGTGGCCGATGAATCGAGCAACCGCGTGATCGTCAGCGGCCCGGCCGACCAGATGTCGATGGTCGAGGCGCTGGTGCGCGAGATGGATGAGGCCACCACCGACGATGCGGGCATGCGCATCGTGCGCCTCGAGACGGCCAACGCCGACCAGATCGCCCGCATCATCGGCCAGTCCTTCTCCCGGCGAGACGCCCGAGGCCGGCCGGTGCAACTGGTCAACGTCGTGGCCGACAGCGGCAGCAACACGCTGGTGCTTCGCGGCAGCGCCGCCGACATCGAGCAGGCGGTGCGGCTGATCGCCGATCTGGACACCGATACCGTGCAGCAGGGGCGCGAAATCCGCGTCGTGCAGGTCCGCTCGGGCGATGTCAATCAGCTTGTGCGCTCGTTGCGGTCGGTGCTGACCCAGCCGGGCACCGGCGGCCGCGGCGCGCCGCCGGCGAGCATCACCATCGAGCCCGATGCGGCGACCAACAGCCTGCTGATCGCCGCAGCGCCCGCGGACTGGCCGCGGATCGAGCAGGTGCTCGAGGACCTCGATGCCGCCGCGCCCGAGGGGGCGGATTGGCAGATTCCCACGCCCGTGACGCGCCTCGTGCCGCTCAAGCACGCCCGGGCCGAGTCGCTGGCGGCCACGCTCAGCAACGTCTTTGCCAACCCCCGCGCCCCGCGGGCGCCGCGCGGCGGGCGGCCGAGCGTGCCGGTGATCATCGCCGCCCAGGAGCGCTCCAACAGCCTGCTGATCAGCGCCGGCAGCGCCGATCAGGAAGAGATCGCCCGGATGATCGAGATGATGGATGTGCCCGGCGAGGAGCCGGATGAGGCCACCGTCATCGTCAAGCTCGAATCGGCCGATGCCAACGAACTGGCCCAGGCCCTTCGCAACACGCTGCCGCCGACGCCGCGCGGCCAG
>PUMS01000278.1 GCA_003551485.1 Phycisphaeraceae bacterium
CCGGCTTCGGCCGGCCCGGCATCCTGCACCTGCCACGGCAGGATGCGGGCAAAGCCGTGCGGGGGCTGGTCCGCATCCTCGGGATGAGGTCCGAACCACGGAAAGCACACCGGCACACCGCCGCGGATGGGCTGCCCCGGCTCGAAGCGGCTGGCGGCACTGACAAACAGCACCGGCTCGGCATCGGCGGGCTGATAGTGGCTCACGTGCGCCCCGTGCAGGTAGACATGGGCCACATCGCCGCGCGGCCGGCTCAGCACGGCGCGGGTCAGCCCGCCCTCGCCCGGCTCGAAACGCACCAGGCCGGCATGGGCGAATCGCTCGTTGAGCGCGGCGGGATCGGTGGCGGCGTCGGTCACAGAGGCCCCCTTTCACTCGCTGATGCGTGCGGTCCGGATGTAGTCGAGCTTGGGAAACTCGGCCTCGAGGTAGGCGTTGCCTTCGCGCTGGATGCGGGTCTGGTCGGGCTTCTCGCCGTAGCCGGCGTGGATGGCGTCGACCACCTCCATGCCCTCGACGACCTCGCCGATGGGGGCGAAGCCCTGCCTGTCGAGGAAGGTGTTGTCGCCGTAGTTGATGAAGAGCTGGCTGGTGCGGGTGTTGGGCCCGGCGGTGGCGAAGGTGAGCGTGCCGCGGCGGTTGCTCTGGGTGACCGGATCGTCCGGGATGGCGGCGTTGCGCCACTGGGCGGCGACCTGGGGATCGCCGTTGATGCCGAACTGGACGATGAAGTCGGGCACCACGCGGAAGAACCGGCAGCCATCGAGCACCTTCTGCTCGACAAGCTCCCTCAGCCGCGCTGCGCCCTGGGGCGCCCATTCGGGATCGATGCGGACGGTGAACGAACCGGCTGTGGTATCGAAGTGGACGTCAAACACAGTGGACTCCTCTGCCTGGGGTTGAGGCGGTGGCGGGCCCGGGCCCGGCACCGGCCGTGGCAAGGTGCGGCGTGATTATACGGCCGGGCGCCGGCCATGGCGCCTGCGGCGTGCTCATTGTCAAGAGTGCCTTTTGCACGATGGGGCTTGACGTGGCGGATCGTGGTGACGAAGATGAAGGTGGCGATGATGGGAGGGTGGGTACTTGACGCGCGGGCGGGAAGGTACAAAGATAAGTTAGACTTGACAGCGTAGACCTTCCGCAATGAAGTAAGTCGCGGGAGCAGCCGACAGCGCCACGGCGGCTTCTCCCGCGTTTTTTCTGCGCCCATCGGCGACGGGATGCGGCTGCCGTCACCGCCGGACGGTGATGGATGGGTCGCTGTGATTCGCCTTCAGCGTCAGCGGGGGCGATGGCGGCACTGAAGGGACAGGTGCCGGTCGCTGTCGATCACCACTTCCGCACCGCGAAGGCCGGCCTCATGCGCCAGGCGTTCGAGCTCATCCGGACGAAGCGCTGCGTGGAGGCTGTCGCGGAACATGCCGCGCTGCGAGGCATCGGCCCCGGCCGCGTGATGCCGCACCAGTGATTCGAGCTGCGCTGCATCCACCGGCCGCATCAGGTCGCGGATCAGCAGCACCCCGCCGGGCCGCAGCACCCGCCAGGCTTCCGTAAGCAGCCACTGTGGCTGGGCCAGGTGATGCAGGATCGTGTTGCTGAAGACCGCATCGAAGCAGCCGGTGGCGAACGGCATGGCCTTGGCATCGCCGCGCACCAGCCACACGCGGCGGGCAAGGCCCGCCTGCCGCACCCGCCGCCGGGCCAGTTCGAGCATGGCCATTGCATGATCCAGCGCCACGATGCGCGACGAGGCGATGCGGGGGCACAGCAGCGCCGGGATATGGCCCGGCCCGGTCCCCACATCGAGCATCCGACCGGCCGCGCCCAGTTCCATCAGCCGCTCGATGAACGCGGCGTTGGGCTCGCTGTGGTCCATGGCCTCGTAGGACACCGCCTCCTGCGGGTCATCCATCACCTCGGGCTCGAGCCGTCGCGGCAGCATGGGCGCACTCCCTTCACCGTCCGATGGGCGGTTGCGCGACGATAGCACAAGGTTCGCGGCGGGGCGACCGGGTCGGTGGGGCAAGGGCGCCGTGCCGGCTGTCGCACGATGCATCGGGTGGTGCGGGCTGTCTGCCGGGCAGTGCGACAGACGAAGGTCCAACACACTGGCCGACAGGCCACCGGGGGCACCCGATGCCGGGGGGCTACTTCTGCTGTTCCGATGAGATCACCGCCTTGATGCGGCAGTCGGGAGCGAGGGCCTCGAGCAGGTTCTTGAGATTCTCGTTGAGGACCTTGCCGAACCGGGCGCGGTCGGTGTCGCGTGCCAGGATCAGCGTCGTCACCCTTTCGCCCTGCCGCGCGTAGAGCGTCACCGGCTCCTCGTGCCGCGCCTGGGCGTTGTGGTGGTACTTGTGGTGCACGACCCGGCGGTCGGTGACGGCGATGCCCGCGAGGCCCGCATCGCGCGAGGAGAAGTCGGCATCGGGGATGTAGCAGATGAAACGTTCCCCCGGCTCGAAGGTGCACCAGACGCACAGCCGCTTTCGCACCTGTTCGGGCAGGTCGCGCCAGGCGCTGTTTTCCGAGAGCACCACCTGCTCGGCCAGCAGTTCGTACTCATCACCGCAGATGCCGTTGACCCTGGCCACCCACGCCATAGCGCAGCGGGCGCTGGGGATGCGCACATAGCACTCGATGCGCCCATCGCGGCGCTTGCGAGTCCAGGTCTGGATCGTGTCGCGTGCAAACGGGCGGCCGATGTAATACGGCATGGGTAAATGGAAGGGCGAGGGCAGGTCCTCGATGCGGCCCATGATGTTCATCAGGTCCTCGACCATCTGATACTCGTGCACGGGGAACTCGTAGCGTGCCTCGAGGGCCTGCTGCGAGCGGACCTGGGCCTGTGAGCGGTCGATGAACGCCAGCGGCCGGGCCAGAAGCTCGGCCGGCTCGGTGATGTTGCTCAACACGCACTGAAGCGGCAGCGAGGCACGGAACCGCGGATGCTCCATCCACATCGAATCGAACGCCAGCGTCACACCCGCCTGCGTGGCCTCGGTCACCACCAGGTATGGCCGCGCCGGCCCGCCCAACTGCGTGGGATACTTCAGCGGCTGATCGGTATGGCCGATACGCAGGGGCGGCTCGGCCAGCGAAACGCCCATGCCCGCGCAGAGCAGCGTACCTGGGGACGCATCCGGCGAATCCGGCGCGGCGGGGGCGCCATCTGCATCGCCCCGCACCGACGGTGCGGCCGCCTCCTCCTGAGCGTGCCCGAAACGGGCCGGCGTCTGCCCACCTTCCTGCAACGCCGGCGCCGCTTCGGTGTCCGGCGCCTCCTGCACGCCCCCATCCTCGCGGTCTTCTTCTGCCGCGAATGGCCGTTGCGGCGGGGCGAGGGGAGTTGGAGCGGCGGTCAGTCCCTGGTGGCCGGGCAGGTCCTGTTCGGGGCTCAGCATCACCTGTGAATCGCTCAGCGTCGGCCGCTGACCGTCGGAGGGGTCATCCAGTTCGGTCATATCCGGCAGCGTGCTGTCGGACATCGTCTGCGCCGGCGGGCCTTCATCAATCTCACCGATGCGCTGCTCATCGGTCCGGACCTGTTCATCCGGCACCCCGCCACCGTCGCGGTCCTCGGTGAGTTCGCCACCGGCCCTGGCCTGCGCCGGCGCGCCGCTGGGGACGGTTGTTGCGGCCATGAGCTGGTGCATCCGCCGCGCCATGCGGATCGCCGAGAGCGCGTGGCGCCGGCGTCGTTCATCCTGCACCGACTGCTCGATCCAGACCGATGCGGTCTCATCGATCAGTTCCTCGTCACGGGGCACGACAAACGTCGAGCGGCAGGCTGGACAGCGTGCCCAGTGGCCCGCCGCCCGCTTGGGCACATGCAGCGCCACCGCACATCCGGGACACTTGACCAGCATCACCATGTTCATGCCTCCGACTGCTCAGGCGCGAATGCGCCCATGCCGGTTGCGGGACGTCCCACATCAGCCTACCTGACTCGAACGCCCGAGGCAATGAAATTCATGCCTGACGGTCGGCAATCATCAGTCCGTGACCGCCCCAACGGCCCCATTGTGCGCAAACAGGGAAAAACTTACCGCCAATCCGCTTGAAAATGACCCCAATGCGCCGGGCCGTGACTCCTCAGCAGTCCTGTTTCAGCAACGCCACCGAGGCCCGGCGCATCCGGTGCGATCTGATCGGGCCGAGGGGGCGGGTCTCGTGAAGGCCGCCACGACCGCGACCGCTGCGATGCAGCGCAGCGGGTCGGGCGGGTTGCGACCTTCGAGTGCTCCCGGCACTGGACGGCGGTCAGCAACAACAGGGGGCCCGAGGACGGTTCAGTTCCCAACCGCATCCAGGCCACAGGGACCGATGGGTATACTCGCGGCATGAGCACCCCCGGCCTGGAGCCCGTCGACACCGAGCGGTTCTGGCACGACAACGACATCGCCCTGCGCGATCCGTTCGGTGAGCACATCCCCCAGGCGGCCATGGGCATCTTCATGCACTATGAGACGGTGTTCGATGAACTGGGCCATCGCTTCGACATGCGGCGGCTGCAGCGCGAACCGGAGTTCGCACGCCAGGTGGCACGGGCCTACAACGACCGCGCTGAAAGGATCGTCGGTCGGCGGCTGCTGGATGAGCATCAGTACGACCCCGACCGCCAGACGCCCCGCATCCACAGCATCGCCGAGATATTCGGCTGCCCCATTACTGAGGATGAGTGGAGCGAATGGGTCCACCCCGCCGCAGATAACCCGGCTTCGCTGGCGCGGCTGCTGGACCGTATGGATCGGCTGAAC
>PUMS01000332.1 GCA_003551485.1 Phycisphaeraceae bacterium
ACCCCGCCTCGCGTGAACCAGCGCGTAGAGGTTGGCGGCCTCGACCTGGCGCCACTTCGCCGGCGCATCGAGATGGACCTCGGCGGCCACCTCGCCCTGTCGCAGGGCATCGGCCAGGGGGCCGTCGGGCAGGTAGAACCGCGGGGCATGGATGGGCAGGTGCAGCAGGTGGGCCTGGGCGTCCAGCCAGGTCACCTCATCACTGCCCAGCAGGATCAGGGCTGAAGCGCCGCCGCTGAACGCCCCCGTCCACGCCCTGCCCGAAGACAGTTCCGCCACCGCGACCTGCCCGCGCAACGAGCGCGGCGGGATGCGCTGCGGTGAAGCATCGCCAATGTAGACCAGCCGGCCATCGAGCCCGCCCGGCGGCGTGGCGTTGAGGCGCACCGATGCCGGCCAAAGCGGGTGGATCGCGTGCCGGCCGGCGTGGGGGCCATCGGCGATGCTCAACATCGCCCGGCCCGACCCTTCCTGGTCTCGCTGCACATCCGGCATCATGATGGGGAAGCGGTGCTCCCACCAGGTCACCGCATCGCCCAGCGCCTCGATGCGCTCGATCAGCCAGCGCTCGACGCGGGCATGGCCCGGCCGGCCGGGCAGGCGCGACTCGTGGGAGGCCAGCCAGTTCGCATCGCGCTCGATGGCGGCGATCGTCGGATCGCCCACCGGCCCAGCTTCGCCATTCCCCCGCGCCGTCGCGGGCCAGAGCAGCGGCAGCACCAGCATCATCACAAGCGTCATCGCCGGGCGGTACCAGGGCCGCAGTAGACGGCCACGGGCCCGGGCGGGCCCAAGGCGGCGCAAGAGGCGAGGGCGGGTTGTCGTTGCCATCACTCGGACCATGCGTTACACGCTCCAGAACGCCAGGCATCAGTGAGGCAGGACGTTGACCGTCTCATACGGCAGCCCGCGCCAGATGCGCACCGCCGGCTCCAGCGCCCAGTACGCCGCGGCGATCACCTCTCCGAGAATCAACCCCAGAAACACCGGCCGCGCAGAACGGTAGGCGCGGGCGCCGCCGTATTTGAGCAGCAGCACCTTGATCAGCCAACCCAGGAAGATGCTCACCCACGCCCCGTTGCCGTACCAGGTGTTGGCGATCAGGATGCCGATCGGGTGAAGCGGCCAGGCCGGCGAGCGCAGGCACAGCCAGTAAAGCCCCCCCGCCATCACCGCG
The DNA here is from genome assembly GCA_003551485.1 of Phycisphaeraceae bacterium. Lineage (GTDB taxonomy): Bacteria > Planctomycetota > Phycisphaerae > Phycisphaerales > Phycisphaeraceae > B1Sed10-187. The sequence goes on from PUMS01000332.1 coordinate 1,178, forward strand.
CCGATGGCGATGTGGCCGAAGCCCAGGTCCAGCCGGCTGGTATCGTGAATCCGCGGGTTGTTGAAACGCCCCTCATCCAGCCGCTGAAGGTCGCCCGCCCCCACCCCCAGCCAACCCGTGCCCCAGGAACTGATCGGCTGCTCGCGCCCATCCAGCGTGCCGCTGTGGTTGTAGCTGATGTAGAGATGCACCCCCCCGCAGACCACCACGCCGATCAGCAGCATCAGCAGCAGCACCACCGCCATTCGCCGCTGGCGCCGGGGCGGGGCCTGGTCATCGGTGGCCAGGGCGTGGGTCATCATCACCGCCGGGCTGATGCGCGAGGCGATCTCGATCAGGATCGACATCACCGTCGAGAAATACAGCGATGCCGGTGAGAGCATCCACAGCATCTTCGCATCGCTCAGGTGAGCGCCGATGAGCTTGACCAGCGGCACCTGGTAGCCGGTGTCGATGCGGAAAAACGGAATGCCCGTCTCGGCGATGATGCGCGTCACCAGCAGCGTGGCCGAGAAGGCAAAGCCCACGTAGAAAAGCGCCCACCACGGCTGCACGTTGCCCAGCGTCGCCAGCCACAGGAACATCCCCGCCGCGCCCAGCACCAGCATCCAGCCGGCCATGCGGTCGCGCCGGTCGGTGTCCGGGCCGCCGCCCTTGAACATGCACCGCCCCACGTGCACCCAGTGCGCCCGGCCCAGCCACAGGATCGCCACCGTCAGCACCACCATCGCCCCCCAGCGGTGATCGCGCACCACAGTGCCATCGAAGGCCGGCACGTAGGCGCGGCCGAACATCAGATACAGCGCATAGGCGAAGACGAAGAACCAGATCGAAAAGCCGATCCGCCCCGGCATGAAGAAGGCCATGCCCAGGAAGATGAAGTAGATGCGGTTGCTGTGAATGTGGCCGGGCAGGTGCCGCAGCAGGTCGCCGGTGAACAGGCCCCCGAGGTTCCACTCCAGCGGGATCGCCGGCACCGACTCCTCGTGGTACTGGTTGTACCCCATCAGCAGGTACACCCCCAGCACCGCCATCGCCGACACCCAGAACGAGCGCGTGCGCAAGAGCGGCGGCAGCAGCCGGCCCTCCTCCGGCGGCTCGATCAGCGACTGGCCCACCGTCACGATGGGAAACGCCAGCCGCTCGTTGTTGCGCCACTGCGGCAGCACCACCAGCGCCAGGCCCATCATCATCACCCACAGCGCCAGCAGCAGCAGCCCCCAGGTCCACAAAGGGTCCAGCCACGCCGACCAGGGAATCGAATCATCCGGTCCCAGTTCCGTGATCAACCGCTCGCTCACCGGCGTGTCGGCCCCGAACTCGAGCGAATCGGGAAACAGCCGCGGTGAGATGCCCGTCTCCTCGTAAAGCCGCGCCAGCCGCTGGTCGCGGCTGGTCTCCAGCGGCACCTGCGCCAGCGAGTAAGGCAGCACCCGCATCAGCCCCTGCCCCGGCAGCACGCTGGCCACCAGCAACATCCCCAGGATCACCGCCAGTTGCCCCCGCCCAAGCGCCGACCCGGGCGTGAAAAACCGCAACAGCGGGTTCACCGCCCCCACCAGCAACAGGAAGAAGAACAGCGCCGCCACCGGCAGGTAGCTGTCGGAGATAAAACCCGAACCGATGAGGAAGTTGTTGTAGGGCGTGGCGGTCCAGATGAACAGCGCCCCCATCAGTCCGATGAGGATCGCAACGAGCAGGGCGACGCCTCCATGGCCACGGGACCGCTGATCCGATACGTTCGACACGCCGTGTTCCTCATCGCCGACACGATGGCCGCCACCCGCGGCCGCCTTGCCCACACCCGCCGCGCTGCGCCACCTGGACGAACGCCCCACGATGGCGCTGCGGCATGGTACCAGCCCCCGTGCTGTGCCGTCGCATCCCGCGTGTGCAAAGAGGGTTGGCGACCACACCGCGAATCATGGCGACCGCAACCGGCCCCGGCGCTGCGCCCGCGATGCACCGTGCACCTTCAGCACCGACGGACGCCGAGCGCTGAAGCCACCGGCACTTCCTGAGCTACCTGCTCGACGGCGAGTTGAAGCAGGTGGCCGGCAAGCATGAGATGCGACCCGTGTGGATCATTTCCCAGTGCGCGCAGGTGTGTCGGTGCTCCGCAACGGTTCAATGCTCTCAATCAACACGCTCAGGTCAGTGCCAGGTACCGCACCACCGCGGCGGCGGCGATGGCGGCGGTTTCGATGCGAAGCACGTGCGGGCCCAGCCGCCATTGCCGGCAGCCGGCGCGCTGAGCCAGGGCCACCTCATCCTCGGTAAACCCGCCCTCCGGGCCGATCAGCACCAGCACGTTGTCGGCGCGGCGGAGTTCGAAGCTCAGCCCTCCCACCGGTGCTGCATCCGGCTGAGCGATCAGGGCCAGCGTGTGCCGCTGCTCGAGTACCATCTCCAGCGATACCGTTTCATCGATCGCCATCGCGTGGGCGCGTCGGGATTGCTTGGCCGACTCGATCGCCGCGCGGCCGAAGCGGACGAGCTTGGCCGGGTTGGGATCGACGATGCTGCGCTGCGTGCGAAGCGGCACCAGCCGGTCGACCCCGATCTGGCTCAGTTGCACCACCATCTGGTCGGCCAGCGGCCCCTTGGGCACCGCCGTGGCCACCACCAGGGCGGGGCGAGGCGGTTGGTGGAAGGTTACCGCCCCCGGCTCGATGCGGGCACGCCCGCCGCGCGCATCGGCCTCGACGATCAGCCCCATCGCGGTGTGACCGCGGCCATCGAACAGCTCGACCTCCGCACCGGCCTCCAGGCGAAGCACGCGAAGGGCGTGGCGGGCCTGCTCGCGATCGAGTTCGATCGTGCCCGATAACGGCTGCGAACCGAGTTTCTCACAGAAGAAGCGATACATCCGGTTCCACCATCCCCACCTCTCCACCCCTTCGCTTCAGTAGCCGCCGGCCCCGCCCGATGAACCCGGCGGGGCACCCTTGCCCGTGCATCATGGCATAACGCGGTCGCGGCGGCCACCCCGCGCCGCAGGCCATTGCCCGTGGCGCCGCCATGGCCGCCCGTCCCGTGACCTGCCTGCCTGCTTGGAGCGATGCATCTTGAACAAGGGCAAACAGGCCGACAACTTCGAAGCCGAAAACCTCCAGCAGCAGCTCGAATCGCTGCTGTCGCAGATCGCCAGCGTCGAGCCCGACCTCGTACCCGATGCCGCCAAGACCCAGGATCAGGCTCCGCCCGCACCGCCGCAGGGGGCCCCGGCAGACGGCGAGCCGGAGGACCCGCCCGATCACGTCCAGCAGGATGAGCCCGGACCCGAACCCGAACCCGCCCATCCGGGCGAACCCGACGCTCCGGCCCCGGCCGCCGACGGCGCTGGGGCCGTCACCGAGCCCGAAGCCGTAGCCGTGGCCGAGTCCGCCGCGCCGGACCCCGACCCCGACCCCGACCCCATCGCCGCGGCCGAAGCCGCCTCCGACGCTGCGACCCAGCTCCAGCAACTGCTCGAAACCGACCCCGCTGTGGACCACACCGACACCCAGGCACCCGTTTCCGCCGGACCCGCTCAGCCTGACCGGCAGGAGCAGCCCTCGGACGATCCGAGC
>PUMS01000392.1 GCA_003551485.1 Phycisphaeraceae bacterium
CGCGGCCTGCGGGGTGGCTCGACTCCCTCACCCCCTGGGAGCGGGCCCGGGTAAGGGCAGATGCACAATGCCCGCCCGAATCTACCCTCACTCCCGGGCCCTCCGGCGGCGGCGGGGGGAGGGGCGCAGGCCCGCTTCGGCCGTGCAGGGCAGCGTCTACCCCTTCCATCGGAATTTCTTGCCCGTCCGGGCCACACCGCGGCGGTTGGCCACCAGGTGGCTGAGCACGTGGTGGATGGCCTCGACCTGCTGGGGCCGGCCCATGCGGTCGGCGATCTGCTCGCAGGTGGCCGGGGCGGGGTTGTCCTGGAGGTAGGCGAGCAGGGCCCTCTGCAACCCCAGAATATCGGATGCAGCTTTCTTGCCCGCCTCGACGCCGGGCTGATGGTACGCGTTGATGTTCACAAGCGTCGCGTAGAAGCCCACCGCACGCTCGAACAGGGCGATCAGCCCCCCCAGCGCCCGGGCGTCGAAACGTTGGAGGATCAGGCTCATCGACTGCCGCCCCCGCTCGCTGAGGGCCTGGCGCGTGCCCTGCCAGAAGCCGTTGAGGTAATCGCCGCTGGTCACCTGCGGCTCGACCTCGGGCGCGTTGCGGGCCGTGGCGGGGACACGGTCTTCCAGCACGGTGATGAACGTGACGAAGAAGTTATCCAGCCCGTCGCGGAGCTGCTGCACGAACGCGTGCTGGTCGGTCGAACCCTTGTTGCCATAGACGGTCAGGCCCTGGTGGACGGTGTTGCCATCGAGGTCCTTTTCCTTGCCCAGCGACTCCATGATGAGCTGCTGAAGGTAGCGCGACAGCAGCAGCAGCCGGTCCTTGTAAGGAAGGATGACCATGTCGCGGCCGCCGCGGCCGTCGGTGGCGGCGTACCACATCAGGGCCATCAGCGCGGCGGGATTGCGGGGGGTGTCGCCCTGGCGGGTGAGCTGGTCCATCTCCGCCGCGCCCTGGAGCAACCCGTCGATGTCCAACCCCTGGAGGGCCGCGGGCAGCAGGCCCACCGCGCTGGTGATGCTGGTGCGGCCGCCGACAAAGTCCCACATGGGAAAGCGCCCCAGCCACTCCTGCTCGACGGCCATCTGGTCAAGGGCGCTGCCTTCCTGCGTGATGGCCACGGCCTGACTGGGCAGTTCCAGTCCCTTGGCCTGCATGGCATGGGCCAGCTCGATCATGCCGTTTCGCGTCTCGGGCGTGCCGCCGGACTTGCTGATGACCACCGCCAGCGTGCTCTTGAGCCGCGCACCCAGCGCGGCGATGAGGCGGTCGAAGCCGTCGGGGTCGGTGTTGTCCATGAAGTGAACGTTGAGCTTGTCGCGACGGCTGCCAAGGGCATCGGCCACAAGCTGCGGCCCCAGGGCACTGCCGCCGATGCCGATGACCACCAGGTCGGTAAAGCGGCTGGCCTTGGGCGGCGTGATCTCGTGTTCGTGGACGCCTGCCGCGAAGCTGCGCAGATCGACCAGGGTCTGCTGAATCTGGGCGATCAGCTCATCGGTCGGGGCCAGATCGGGGTGGCGCAGCCAGTAGTGGCCGACCATGCGGTTTTCATCGGGGTTGGCAATCTCACCGCCCTCGAGGCGGTTCATGGCCTCGTAGGCACGGGCCATGGCCGCCTCCATGCGCTCGAAGTAGCCTTGATCGAAGGCCATGCGCGAGATGTCCAGGCTCAGCCCCAGCGAGGGGCAGTCACACAGGCAATCCTTGTATCGTCGCCACAGTGCCAATGGGTCCATGGGCTTGCTCTCTTACTCAAAGGGTTGGCAGGTCGGCCGCCGAGGGGCAAACCGGGCAAACGGCCCCCATGCGCCGGGCCGTGGTGCGGGCCGGGTCAGGTCCATCCATCTGTCTATCTATTCATCTTCCAACTCGACCAGCAGATGGTGTCGCAGGCCCGTATCGGGCACGTAGAGTTCGGCCAGAACCAACCGTTCACCGGCCTCCGGCGTGAAGAGGCCGGCGGTGGGGAACGGCTCGCCGAGGTGGTTGATGAAGTCCGCCAGCCGCACGCGCGGGTTGGTACCGATGCGGATGCGGTCGTAGGCGTGAACGTGCTCGCGGTTGAGCCAGAGCTCGACATCCTCGTAGCCATGGGGCGTGCGGTTGGTCAGCGTCAGCGTATTGGCCCGGGTGCTGACCATGATGTCGAGCGCCTCGCCGCGCTCGGCCTGCTCGGGATAAGTGCGCTGGCTCAGCTCGCGCGCCAACTCGCGGTCGATGCGCGGGCCTACAAGCTGGAACCCCGGCCCGCAGGCCACAGGCCCGGCCAGCAGCAGCAACGCCGGCAGAGCGATCGGGATGGCAAGACGCATCTGGTGCATGTCGGAAACCTGTCGGTCGGGGCGGCTCAAGCTACCCTGCCGGGTCGGCGGAGCAGGCCCCGCGGAGGGCGGCTGGCGGGCCGGATGTCCGCTCACGGCGTCTATAATGGCCCCGATGACGCGGATCGGCAACCTCCAGATCGATGCCCCCTTCTTCCAGGCCGGCCTCGCCGGCTACTCCGACACCGCCATGCGCCTGGTGGCGCGCCGGCACGGCTGCCCCTACTGCATCACCGAGGCCATGCTCGACCGCCTGCTGCTGGCCGGTGGCAAGGGGCTCAAGCCGGCGCTGCTCGATCCCCAGGACCATCCCATCGCCGGGCAGATCATGGGCAGCGAGCCGGATGAGATGGCCCGCTCGGCCGAGCTGTTGCTTGGGCTGGGCTACGATGCAATCGACGTCAACCTTGCCTGCCCGGTGAAGAAAATCCGCCGCAAGTTCCGCGGCGGACACCTGCTGGCCACGCCGGAGCAGGCCATCGCCATCCTCGCGGCCGTCCGCAGCGCCGTCGGCGACCGCGCCCCCTGCACGGTGAAGCTGCGCCGCGGCAGCGACGACAGCGCCGGCGCCGAGGCCCGCTTCCACCGCATCTACCAGGCCACCATCGACCTGGGCTACAGCGCCGCGGTGGTCCACTGCCGCACCGTCGAGCAGAAGTACAACGGTCCCTCGCGCTGGCCGTTTCTACAGGACCTGGTGGCCCGGTACGGCGATACCCCGGGCTTCACCATCGGCGGCTCGGGCGACATCTGGCAGGCGCAGGACATCTTCCGCATGATCGAGCAGACGGGGGTCGAGCTTGTCAGCGTGGCCCGCGGCTGCATCGGCAACCCGTGGATATTCGTGCAGGCACGGGCCATGCTCGACGGCGATGCGGCCGCGACGGGCCGGCCACCAAGCATTTTCCAGCAGCGGCAGGTGCTGCTGGAGCACTTCCACCTCGCCGTACAGGTGCACGGCGAAAGCCGCGCCGGGGTGCAGATGCGAAAGTTCGGCATCCGCTTCGCCCGCCACCACCCCGACGGCGAAGCGGTGCGACAGGGTTTCATTGGCGTTCGAACCATCGCCGACTGGCAGGCCGTGCTGGACCGCCACTACGCCGAAGACGGCCCCGGCATCGTCCCCCACCAGGCCCTGCCCGATGAAGCCACCCCCACTTGCTGCGAGCCCGCCGAAGCCCACCCCATGCAATGGCCGGCACGCAGCGCGGCCGTCTCGGCCGCGCCCCACGGCACCACCGCCCCATCGGGGCCACTTGCATCGTCAGGATGTTGACGCAGATACCAGGACGCAGGGGAGCTGAATAAGGCGGCGCCCTACGTCTGCGATGGCAGTCCCAACCATTTGCGCGGCGCCAGGTCGGTCAGTTCCCTGATCTGTTCGGGGCCGAACTCGGCCTCGACCAGGGCCAGGCCATCCAGGCGGCTGGAGATGCTGTCGGGCCGGTGCAGGTCCAGGGCCATGAAGTCCAACCGCTGCTCATCGAGCCAGCGGCGGATGAGCGTTTCAGCCTGGTAGCCATTCTGCCCCGTCATGGACTGGAAGTTGCCCTGGAGCCGCACGCCGCGCGAGCGCTGCCGCCGCATCTGCCGATCCAGTGCCTCGGCGTCGATCCCCAGCCGCTCGGGATGGGCCAGGATCGGCGTATAGCCGCGCTCCAGCAGCCAGTCCAGGGCGCGATCGGCCCAGCGCGGCCAGCGCGACACCCAAAGGTCCACCAGCACGCACCGCGAGTGGCCCAGCACCGGCGCCCCATGTTCCTCGAGCCAGGTCTCGACGCCCTCATCCAGGCGAAGCTCACCACCCGGCCACAGCGCATAGTTCAGCCCTGCCTGGCGCAACTCCTGGCGCAGCCACCGGGTCTGCTCAGCGATCCGCGGGGGCAGGTTGTCAGCGAAGCGATCCGAACCCGGCCAGATATGCGGCGTGCAGAAGCTGCCGACGTAGCCGGCCTCGATCAGGCGTCGTACCGTCAGCAGCGTCTGCTCGATCGTTGCACAGCCATCGTCAACGCCGGGGATCAGGTGGCTGTGGATGTCGATCAGGCCCGGCCGTACGGGACTCTGGCGGGTCGGTTCGTTCATGGTGGGGTGGGTGGGCATGGCAGAGAGAGAACACGCGGTGGAGGTCAGTGGAGGGAGCGGTTGCGCGGGTTGCAGGGGGCGTGGCACGGGGCGGGCTTCGCCCTCATCGGGCCAGGGCGGGGACGCGACGGCCCCAGGTAAGGGCATCGACATCTTCACCGAGGATGCTGAGCCGGACCAGTTGCAGCGCCGACCGGGCCGCGCGGTCGCGGTTGACCGTGCGGCCGGCGCCGAAGCGGAACTCGTAGGCATCGACCGCCACGTCGCCCCCGGTCGCAGCGGTGTCCGCGGCCTGTGCCGCCGCCTCGGCGGGCGCACCGGTCAGCCCCCGCC
>PUMS01000157.1 GCA_003551485.1 Phycisphaeraceae bacterium
CCGCGACCTCGCGGGACGGGGTTTTGGTATCGAATGCCCGGATCACGACAAACCCAAACGAAATCCCCTGATCGCAACGCTCATGGACCTCGTCGCGTAGCCAAAAAGGGAAAGTTCAGTAAGGAAATGAGGCTCGTGGCGCACCATCGCGTGTGAAGCCAAGTGGCGAATTTGTCGAAATCCAGCCCATCATTGAGGTTCACGGACGTCCGCAGTAGGTCGGCAATGCATCGCTGGTGAGCCGTGTGTGGACGGCGGCTCAGGGTCGGAAGCGTGAGCTCGCCGTCCACACACGTAACGCAGTCCCCAAGGATACGAACTGCCCCGCATCCGGAGCTAAGGCCCGCTGGGAGGTCGAACGGTTCTTCAAGTGGATCAAACAGAACCTCAAGATCCGCAGCTTCCTCGGTCACAGCATGAATGCCGTCGCCTCGCAGATCTTCGTCGCCCTGTGCGTGTACCTGCTGGTCGCCCTCCAGAAGTTCCTCTCTCGCTCTGCGATGGGCATCCAGGCAGTTCTGCGCTTGGTGCAATTGAGCCTGTTCCAGCGCAGACCCCTGGCCGATCTTCTCAGCGGTCGAAAACACGATCCGCCCGATCCCCAGATGCCTCTGCGACTGAGGGCCGCCTAAGTGCAATGTCGTCAAGTTAGTGATAAGTGCATGTTTTTGTTATAATTGCATGGTCACTTACCTACGATGAACTGAGGGTAGAAAATGAAGAATCTTTTAAAGAACGGCTTGACAGCACTGGCCGGACCCAGTTTGCTTTATGCGAATGGTTCTCAACACGGTTCGTGATTCGTTGACCGACCCTCAGTTCATCGCCGAACACCGCTACCAACCCGCGGACTTCTCCCGCAACCGCATTCTCACCTTCGAACGCATTGCCCTGTCGTTCCTTTCCGGCGCGGTTCCCTCGCTGCGCGCGGGCGCCGATGCGCTGCTGCGCAGCCTCGCCGTCGCTGGACCGCTGGGGGCGAGCAAACAGGCCATGTCGGTGGCCTACCGCAAGTTCCCGTTCGAAGCCTTCATTCGCTTGCAGGAGCAAGTGGTCACCACGTTCGAGCAACAGATTCCCGGAAAACGCTGGATGGGGCTCCGTCTGGTCGCGGTCGATGGCACCAAGATCCGCCTGCCGCTGGATGATGAACTGGCCGAGGCCTTCGGGAAGAACGGGAACCAGACCGCAACGGAGCGTCCAATGGCCTTGTATGTCAGCCACTACGATGCCCAAAACGGTATCCCGCTGGGCGGGGAACTGTCTCCGAGCTTCATGGGCGAACGTTTCCTGGCCGAGCGCCTGTTGGAACAACGCCGCGCCAACGATCTGATGCTCTACGATCGCGGCTTCCCCTCGTTTGCACTGTTTGCCTTGCATCGCCATCTGGACCGACGGTTCTGTGCTCGGCTCCCACTGAAATTCTGTCCCGCGGTCATTGCATTCCTGGCCTCGGGCCAGACCGATGCGACCGTGCTCTGGGAAGCCTCGCGCGGTCCGAAAAAAGACTGCGCTGCACTGGGTATTCCCGACACCCCAGTGAAACTGCGTCTGCTGCGGGTGACCTTGCCCGACGGCAAGGCCGAGGTGCTGGCCACCGATCTGTTCGACCAGAACGCCTTCCCGGCGCATCTGTTCAAAAGTCTCTACGCCCGCCGCTGGGCGGTTGAGGAGGCCTTCAAGGCCCTCAAACCCGCCCTGCGCGTCGAACAGTTCCGCACCCGCGGTGTTCGCGCCGTGTATCAGGAGGTCTACGCCCGCTTCCTGACCCTGACGCTGGCCAGTATCGCTCGGGCCTTGGCACAGCCCACCGTCACGACCCACACCCAGGACCGCCTTCATGTCTACCAGGTCAATTTCCGCGCAGCCCTAAGCAAACTCCGCAGCGCCTTCTATCGCCTTTGGGATCCCGGCGACACCGAGCCTTGCCTGGATCTCCTGATGTGGATCGCCTGCGACGCCGAACCGCTCCGGCCCGGCCGCTCCGCCCCGCGCAAGTCCCGCTACGTTCAGCCGCTGCCGTTTGCCGGCGTCTAAAGTTGATGACATTGCGCCTAAGTGGGACAGCATTGGAATCCGGGATGCTGCGCCACAGGCATTCCCAGATCCGGTCCCAGGGCAACTTCGGCGAGGCCATGAACGTGTAGTACCGGATTTGATCGAGGCACCAACCGAACACGGTGGCGAGGGTACGCAGCAGGTTGGAGGTTCGCGAGGCGGTGATGGGCGGGATCGCCTGGAGGGTCAGGAGGAACCACTGGGCGCGTTCCTGGCCGTGCTCGGTGGCTGGAAACAGGGGTTGGCAAAGCCACCAAGTCACGGTACTATCGTGATCGAATGTAAATACATATCTTTTAACTAGGTTATTTTAGCGGCCGTAGCCACCGAACCCAGTTAAACTAGGCAAAAAAAGGAACACCACAATTGCAATACATTCGGCTTCCGATCATGCTCGTTCTTGTCATCGTGTTGTCTGCCTGCACTGCAGATGCACTTCCTCCTCACCACAAGGGTTTAGAGGCTTTAAACATGGGCGACTATGCTGAAGCCTTGCTGCTGCTAAGCCCCTTGGCTGAGGATGGAGCCCCTGGTTCCCAAGCCATCATAGGAGTGATGCATCATCAAGGCAGCGGTGTTCCCCAAGATTACGTCGAAGCAAGGCGCTGGTTTCGTCTAGCGGCTGCCCAAGAGAACAGTTTAGCGCAGTATATGCTCGGAACCATATACGACGGGAGTATGATTCTTGATAGGGTTGAACCAGGGTTACGTTACACATTCGTTAACAGCAGAGCGCGGGCGCTCCGCTATTACCGTATGGCCGCCCAACAGGGGCACCCCAGTGCGCAATTCGAGTTTGGCCGCGCGTACCTTTCTGGTGATGGAGTTCCCCAAGACAACGTATTCGCTTACAAGTGGTTGAGCTTGGCATCACAAAATGGAGTGCGGCACGCAGATCCGTTCCTGGAATCGGTGACCAACCGCATGACCCACGCACAACTCACTGATGGGCAAGCAGCTCTCCGTGAATGGAAAGCGAATAATGGATCTTAATTAATGCGAAAGATCCGCACGGCGCAGCGTGGGTCTGATCGAGGGCAGTGAGCCTGTAGGGACTTACAAAGGCTGAGCTATAGATCAGCGCTTGCCTCCGCGAAGATCAAGCGGCATGTCGTTTCCAATCTGGCTGATCTCGCCACCATAATCAACCAACAAAGACTTCTTCCATGGGCAGGTTTGGGCATCCTATGATTTGCATACATCTTCCAATCATGGAAGGACTGGCTACGCCCGAAACGATTCGTTTTCATCAACATTAAAGCGGCTTTTATGGCGGTCACGGTATCATTTTGATACGAGGATTAGAAAAATGAAGAAACCGATTGTTTTGATATTTTTGACACTGTTGTTCGGCAACTCTTCCGCAAGCAGTTTTGGGTGGAACGAGGCTTTGTTAGCATCAATGAAGCTCCAGGAAGATTACGCTTATGAGCGTACTGTCGACTCGTACATGAGGTTGTTTAGAAGAGATGTATGGACGCGGTACAGAAATGATGAATTTGAGTTGCAAGATAAGCGCGTCGAGACAGTAGAAATAATGAAAGATCGCGTTGATAACTTGGATTTAAATTCTGAATTTCTTGTAAATACAGAATTTCGCTTTCTTGAGTACGATTTTGAGAAATCAGAATACCCATTGATTGCGTTGAATGAAGACTCCATAATTCGTATAGAGCATGTCGCTCATCGCAGTCATCATGTGAGTACCTATGGGCTACCAACAAGCTTTGATCTGTCTTTTACTAATACAGACATCATTGGAGCCATTCCAATGAAGCAAGATGTGGCTCGCGAGTTCCTTATCTCGCGTCGAGACTCTCGCGGAAACGTTAACCGCGCATTGTCTGTAGCTCTCTATTTTAAGCTGATTGATTTCCATGAAAACGATAACAGATTCGACGCAGAGATTACGCGAGTTGATATTTTTCATGGACCATTAAGAGACAGGGGGAGCGTGATAAAATCATTTAGAACTGAGAAACGTGGTTAACCATGGTTCCTCGTCGTTCTGCTTCGATTTGAGGATCGGGTCGGCGGGGCTGCCGATCAGGTGTATCACTCGCGGTGTTTCAAGGTAGTTGGCGCCTGAAGAAAGTTTTTTTGCTGCTGTGGGTGGCCCGCCGGTCTCCTGCCGGTCGGGATTGCGCCAGGCGCCTTGGATGCGATCCCAGTTGCGGATCTGACCCGACCAGCGGCGTGGGGTGTCGTTGGCGGGCTTCTTCGTAGAGGATCGACCGCTGCGCGAGGATGGCCGCGTCCAAGCTCAGGTGGCGACTCCGGGGTGACGAACCGGATGGCGCTCTATCCCCCTCTGTCAGCATAGACGTGTCGCTGCCGGGCATCAGCGGTATCGACGCGCTCGGCCGATTCCTGCGACTGCTGCCGGGATTGCAGGTTCTGATGCTCAGCATGCACGAGTCCCACCCCTTGCCAGATCTGGCACTGGAACGCGGCGCGCGCGGCTACCTCTCCAAGCGCTATGCAGCCGAGGAACTCGTGCTCGCGGTGCACCAGGTTGCGGCGGGGCAGCACTATGTTTCCAGGGACATTGCCCCGCGACCGCCTTGCCCAATAAGGCCCGCGTGAGGTCTGTCTGCTTGAGGCTCGACTGGGGACCCACATCCATCCAGACCGGGCGGCCGCTCAGGGGTCGCCCCATACCCCAGA
>PUMS01000426.1 GCA_003551485.1 Phycisphaeraceae bacterium
CCCCGCCATTCCGCCCGATGCAGGCTCATCGATTCCAACGCCCCCGTGCAAGTGCTATTGCGGGCGGGTTCCCCGACCGGAAACGTGTGCCGGCGTTGTGGGGCTGGATGACGTTGGGGGGCATCCGGTGTTACCGACAGCCTGCCCGCCGGTGCCGCTGGCGCAGTCCCATGCACGGGTGGACAGGCAACCCGTGGCATCGGACGTCTTGCCCACGCCGGCCGAGGCGCCCACTGCGGGGCGCTGACAGCCAAAGCCGTGGAATGTCCCCATCACCCCGGTCGCTGGAGCCGGGTGAGCCAGGGGTGCTCGGGCTGGAGCATTCGCAGGGTGGTGTGCAGCCAGCGGCGCGCCGGTGGGGGCAGCAGGCCAAGGGCGGCCTCGAGCTCGGGGGCGTGGGGTGCGGGGGTGTCGTGGGCATCGAGCAGGGTGATCTCGGGGGCGAGCACGGGGATGCCCTGGGGCGTGCGGAGGATCACCGAGTCGCGGTGGCGGCGGATGCGCTGGTGGCGGCGATAGACCCAGTGCTCGGCCTCGAGGTCGAATAGCTCGATGCACAGGCGGGGCGGGTCGGCCCGGGGCTGGTGGGCGCTCAGTTCGTAAAGGGGCTGTTCGATCCAGCTCTGTTCGGTCCAGTCCCGGGCCACCCCCGCGGCGAGGTACTGAAAGTGCCAGCCGTAGAGATAGTCCCGCAACGCCTGCTGGTCGATGCGGAAGATGGCCAGCGTCACCGGGGCGGGCCGGGCCGCGGTGGCGGCCGGGCCGTTGCGCTCGCCGCGGTCGTGGAGAAACAGTTCCAGCGCCCAGGGGCCGGCGATGCACCAGGGCCGGCCGAAGCCGGCCATCAGGGCGTTGACCTCGAGGGCGAAGATGGGTGCGGGCACGGGCGGCACTCCCTGTCTGACGGCGGCGGGGTGTTACCCCGTTCGCCCGCCGCGCTCAAACAACAGGTGGGGCAGCTCGGGGAGGATCAGCTTCGACAGCGCCAGTTCGATGGCGTGAGGCGAGCCGGGCAGGGCGAACAGCAGCCGGTTGCCCGCCAGACCGCCAGTGGCGCGGCTGAGCATGGCCGCAGCGCCGATCTCCTGGTAGCTGAGCATGCGGAACAGCTCACCGAAGCCCTCAAGCCTGCGGTTGAGCAACCGGTCGACGACCTCGATGGTGGTGTCTCGCGGGGCGATGCCCGTGCCGCCGGTGGTCACGACCAGATCGACATTGGGATCATCCAGCAGGCTGCGCAGTTCCACCTCGATGCGGGCCGGTTCATCCGGCACCAGTCCGCGGCTGACCAGTTCGTGGCCGGCCTCCTTCATCATGGTGATGATGGCGGCGCCGCCGGCATCGGTCTGGAGCGTCCGCGTGTCGCTGATGGTCAGCACGCAGAAGCGGGCGGTCAGGTCCGCCGCCTCCTGGCGGTGCCGGGCGCTGGTCGGGTTCATGGGGCGGCTCCGATGGATTCAGGATGGGGCACGCCTGGCGGTCGGGCCGTTGTAGGGACCGAGCGCATCGTACAGCAGCCGGCAGGCCTGCGGCGAACGGCCATGCTCATCGAAGATCAGCAACTCATTGGGCTGATCGGTCCGCAGCCACGGCTCGGGCAGGTAGTATCTGGACTGCGGCGGTACGGCGGTGCCATCTGCGGTGGCGACCCAGTATCGGCCGACGTTGTGGCCATTGAGGATGAGCTGGCCCTTGCTCAGACCGGTGGCCTCCAGCCACAGCGGCTGCTCGGTGTGGCTGACGGTGAAGGTCAGCCTGAACCAGCCCGGCAGGCCGGGGGGCATCGCAGTATCGGCGGCGTTTTCGAAATCCGAAGCGGCGGGGACGGTCCATGGCTTGAACTGCCACTGTGCCTGCGCGGTGGGTTCGCCGGTACTCTGAAGCAGCCTGACCGCGGAAGCAGCGGCGCGGCGCCGGCGGGCATCGAGGCTGTCGAAGAGGGCCAGCGCAAGCTGGTTCCTGCCCCCGACCAGGCCGTGCTCCTCGGTCAGCAGCCAGCGGCCGATGCCGGCGCTGTAGTGGGGGTCGAACATGTCCAGCGCCTGGCCGTTGAGCAGCACGAGGGCGCGGTGGGCGAGTCGGCCGATGTCGACGATGACCCCCGGCTTCTTCGCCGCGCGGAAGGTGAAGGTCAACTGATCGCCTTCGGGCTTCTGCCCGATGCGCAGGCCCTGCCAGAAACCGCGCAGCTCGAACGGGTCCGGGCCGTGGGCCCTGTCCACCTTCGGCTTGCCCGCGGCGATGGGTTTGACGGTGTGGAAGTGGCCGTAGAGCCCCTTTCGCTCGCCCACGTGCCAGCCGTAGTTGAACCGGCCGAGGTTGTCGGCCAGGACGGTCACCTGGCCGCTGAGCCGCAGCGCCGTCGGCTCACCGACGGCGCCGGGACCGGCGCCGAGGAGGGTGGCCGGCTGGGCCTTTGAACCCTGGGTGGAGGCGGGGATGAGGTGGAGGCGGTCGGCGGCGTGGGGGGCGAGCATCCGGCCGCGCGCCGCCTTCTGCATGCTCAGCCGGTACCAGCCGTAGCCGAAGGGGCAATCCAGGGCCTCGAGGCTGGCCGGACCGGGGATGTCGCGGTAGCCGGCCTCTTCGGGCGCGACCAGTTCCGCGCAGGGCAGGGGCTGGGGGCGACTAAGCCTGGGGGCGGCGTTGGCTCGCCGCCCGCCACGCGGCCGGGGCCTGGGAATGGTGGTGATGGTGCCGTCGGGAGTAACGAGCTTCATACCCCCTGTCCACCGCGGCCAGGGGATGGGCTGGCCGTCCTCATTCAGTTCCGATGCGCCGATGACCACCCCCTCCTCGGTGACGTAGGCCGCATCGACCTGCCTGCGGTTGAGCACCAGCAGGGTGATGGCCTCGGTGCGCTCAATGAACGGGGCGTTGTCATTGGGCACCCTGACGTGGATGTCGGCCTCGTCCAGACAGACGATGCCCTCGGCCCCGGGCGGCCCATAGAGCACGAGCAGTCGGCCTTCGAGAAACGCCCACGGCCGCAGGTTGGTGTAGGTCAGCTCAGCCTGCCCGGCGAGGTTGACCCCCGCGAGTATCCAGGCCGCCGACTCATCGCCCATCGGCACGGGCAACTGAATGCCGCTGGGCAGCAGGACCGAGACTTCGCGGCTGCGGTCCTCCAGTGGCCGCAGGATAAAGACCACCTCCCCCTGGGTGCCGCCCTGGTGGATGACGCTGACCGGTGGCTGGCGTTCATCGAGGTTGACCGCCGCGTGGCCGCCGCGCGGGTTCAGATGCGCCAGCACGTAGCCGAACTGCGAGCAGAAGGTGCTGAGGCGCTTGACCGCGAGATATTTCTCGCCGCGGCCGCCGGCTTCGAGCAGGGGCGCATCGTAGTCGTAGCTGGTGGTCATGAAGCAGGCATCACCGTTGACGGTGCGCCCGCCATAGAAGCCGAAGTTGGTCCCGCCGTGGAACATGTAGAGGTTGTACTGGCCGCCCACGGCGGTGATGCCCGCCATGCGGAGCTGGGTCAGTCCGGCGCTGTGGTCGGCCACGTGGGGGCCGTTCCACTGGTCGAACCAGCCGGTCCAGAACTCGCTGACCAGCCGCGGCGCCTCCGGCTGCACCACCCGGAGCTGGCGCAGGTCCGAGAGCAGGTGGCGCGAGGCATTCCAGGTGTCGATGGTGCCATCGACGCGCTGCCAGAGGTTGTTGCAGACGTTGATGGGTACGTCGCAGCCGTTTTCCCGCAGGTAGCGGACCAGCTCGTGCAGGTAGGCCTGGGCCTGCTGGGGGTGGTGGCAGAACCACTCGTTCTCAGCCTGCATCATGACGATGGGCCCGGCTGCTGCGCCCGGGCTGCGCGGGGCGGTGACCTGGAGGTCGCGCACCTGGGCCATCACCGCGCCGATGTAGCGGGCGCAGGCCTCGTTGAACGGCGCATTGGCCTGACGCAGGCGGAGCTCGGGAATGTTCAACAGCCACGGCGGCAGCCCGCCGAAATCCCACTCGCTACAGACGTACGGCCCCGGCCGCAGGATGCAGTACATGCCCTCGGCGGCGATCAGCTCGATGAAGTGCCGCAGGTCGCGATCGCCCTCGAAGTCGAACCGGCCCGGCTCGGGCTCGTGCAGGTTCCAGAACACGTAGGTCTCGATGCAGTTGAGCCCGGCCTGCTTCGCCGCCAGAATGCGCCGGCGCCAAAGCGCTCGCGGCGTGCGTGGGTAGTGGATGGCGCCGCCGACCAGCCAGATGCGGCGGCCATCGACCATGAAACTCTGTCCGTCGAAGCTGATGCTCGGCATCGGGTCCTTTCACGTGGCGGGAGGCACCGGTTTGGGGCCGGCAGATGTCCGCGGCGGTGGGTTCAAGCGATCAGGCGGCTGCGGGCCGGCCGGGCACGGTGGCCGGGAGCACTTGCGTGGGCCGGAGGAGACTTGCCGGGCGGACGGGAGCGTTTGCGCAGGGCGCGGGTGAGTGCCACTCGCTTCAGGACAAGGCCCGGGCAGGTGATCCGGCCCCCTCAATCCCGCGCCACCCCCGGCTGCATGGTCCAGGGCGGCTCCACCAGCAGCCGTGCGGGCAGGACCACGGTGTCGACGGCCCACTTGCCGTATTGCAGGGCCGAATCGGCGAACTTGCTCATCGTCCACGGCCGGTCATCGTGGGGGCGCAGCGCAGCCCTGAAGCGCGACTCATCGGCCGCCGGCGCCAATGGGCTGAGGGTGGTATGGCGAGGGCAGTCCTCGAAATACAGCGGCGGGTGGACCACC
>PUMS01000168.1 GCA_003551485.1 Phycisphaeraceae bacterium
CTGGCCGGTGGTGGCGAAGTTGTCCAGCAGGACGGCCAGGTCGGCCCCGTCCACCTCGCCGTCGAGGTTGGCATCGCCGGGCAGTGTCACGAGGATGTCGGTCATGACGAAATCGCCGCCGGGCGTGCCGTCGCCGTCGCCATCCAGGTGCAGGCCGTTGGCGGGGTTGGTGATGGCCGATGCATCCAGTTGGATCGTGTAGTAGCCGGGCCCCAGCGCCAGCGGTGCCAGGTCCCACGAGGCGGTGTAGGTCGCATCATCGTAGACGAAGCCCGCTGCTGCAAGGTCGACGTACTGGGCCGTCGTCTGGTTGAACAGCGTCATCACGTCATGCTGCGTGCCGGTGACATCGACGTTGAAGAGGATGTCCAGCGAGTCGAGCGCATCGGGCCGGTCCTGCCCGTCGTTGCGGATCACCTGCTCGACGATGGGGATGCCGTAGACCACCGTCACCGGCTGTACGGCAGTGCCATCGCCCATGGTGAAGTGGATGTCATCGATGAACACCGCGGTGAAATTGGGGTGGTTGTGATAGGAGACGTTGAACATCGTCAGCGGCATCGGGTCGGACCACGACGAGGAGGATGTGAACGGCTGATCCGCCGCGATCTGCTGCTGCTGGTGATACATCGGATCATCGTCGCTCTGGAGATGGACGTGGTAGCGGTTGGTTTCGTAGTCGACCACCAGCCAGACGTTGTACCAGGTCTGAAGCTCGTAGGGCTGCCCCTCGATGCCCTGGACGTTGACGAAGACGCCCGCGGTGGTGGTGTGGTTGTGCAGTCCGCCGTGCAACCCGACACGCGTCCACTGGTTCGTTGCACTGTCGACGTACATGCGGAAGAAGACGGTAGCCGTCTGGTCCTTGCCCGTCCAGATCATGTCATCGACGTTGCCGACGCGGTGCTGGCGATCGCGCGCGTACAGGGCCATGTTATCGCTGCTCAACGGATCGGTCAGTACCTGCGCGTTGTTGGACCCGATCCACGTCAGGCTGTGATTAACCTGCTGGCCGTGGCTGAACCACTCGAAGTCCTCGATCAGCTCGTAGCGGATGGGCAGGTCGTTGTCGTGGATGACCACGCGGGCTTCGCTCAAGTCGCCGATGACGTAGTCGGGCCCGAGCCGGTCGAGCTCGACGATCACCCACTCGAAGCCTTCCTCCTCGCTGTCGTTGATCGGGGTGACGACGAGCTGCGCTGATGATTCGCCGGCGGGGATGACGATGCTGCCGACCTGCGGAATCGAAAGCGTGTAGTCCACGTCCAGTTCGGCATTGCCGCCCAGGATGTAGCTCACGGTCATGTCGTAGGTCGTGGGGCCGGTGCGGTAGAAGGTGAACACGCCCGGCAGCTCGCCTTCCTCGTAGGCGTTGGGGGTGGTGGCCACCACGGTCACGGTCGCGGGCGTCTCATCATCGACCAGGCCGATGGTGGCATCGATCCGGCTGCCGAGGTTATAGGCGCCGTCGGGCTGAAGCTCGAGCGTCACCGGGCGCAGGCCATCGGCCACATCGTTGTCCACCGCGCGCACGCGCAGGTGGACGAACGCTTCGCCGGCGGGGATGGTGATGACGCCGGGGGTGTCGGTCAGCACCTGGTAGTTGGCCTCGCTGGTGGGCGAGCTGATGGCGTAGTGAACCACCAGGTCTTCGCTGGTGTCGCCATCGCGCAGGATGGTCCAGGTGGCGGTGCTCTGCTCGTCGCCCTCGAAGGCCAGGGCATCGGTGGTGACGGCCTCGACGATCGGGTGCTGGGGCGTGCTGGTCCCCACCGGCCGGATCATGGTCAGGTCGTCCATGTGAACGTGATGCTGGCTGGGATGGTTGTTGTAGCGGACGTAGAAGGTGTCGAGCTCACCGCTGACGGTGGCCAGGAAATTGCGCGTGCCCAGGTGGGTCCGCTGGGCGTAGTAGCCGTCATCATCGCTCTGGAGGTAGACCGAGTAGCGCTTCTGGTCGTTGTCGATCTCGATCCAGATGCGGTACCAGCCCTCGGCTTCGGGTGCGTGCTGGACCTGGCCTGATGCCGGGCCGATCGCCACGTGGTCGCGGCCGAGGAACACGCCCGCCGCGACCTGATTGGTCCCCGCCACACCCATGCCGAACATGCCGCCGGAGCCGGTGCTCGGGCCGATGTAGGCGCGGAAGAAGAGTGTGGCCTGCTCGCCGGCGCCGATGAGGAAGCCGGGGTCGTTGTTGCTCGACTGCGTGGTGCGGTTGATCACGAAGCCGACGAGGTTGTCGGCGCCGCTGGGGTCATCGACGATCTCGGCATTGCCTGCCGAGGTCCACGAGCCCGAGCCGTGCAGCGGGTCGCCGGCGGTGTAGCCTTCAAAATCCTCGATCACTGTGACCGCGGCCAGATGCGCCGGGACCAGGAACACCGATGCCTCGTTCGATCCCTGCACCGCATCCCGCAGCTCGAAGCGAATCGTCCGCTCGCCGCCGCTGGGCGCCGCCAACGTGTTCTGATACTGCACGCTGCGCAGCGCGGCCTGGTAGTTGGCCGCGCTGTCCTCGCCGCTGAACGTCAGCGTCCCGGTGCGCGGGTCCCACGCCACGGTGATGTTGCCCACGGCGGTTGCCGAGAGCAGGTCCTCGCTGGAGAGGTAGCCGTCGGTGATGCGCACGGTGGCGCCCTGAATGAGGCCGGCCTGGTCGTCGCTCACCACCAGGTCGGGCGCCAGCGTCTGGGCGGTGCCGGTCATCACCTGCGGGCCACCGGGCGTGCCGGTGAGTTGGAGGGCCGGTTCGGTCGCATCGCTGAGCTGGTGGATTTCCAGGCCCGACCACTCCCAGCGTCCGAGGCTGCCGGCGCCGGACTGGGCGTGCAGGTCGAGCGTCAACTGGCCATCGGTCACCACGACCTCGAAGATCGACTGGTACATGGAACTCGATGGCACCGGTCGGAACTTGTCGGCCAGTTCGCCCTCGGCCTCGACGCCCATGAAGGTATAGCCGTGATTGGCGGCGGTCAGGTAGGCCACCACGCGGTAGGTGCCGTCGGGCACATCCACGAGGTAGGTCGCGGGGATGTGGGTCTGATAGGAGGTGCCCGCCAGGTGGGCCTCGCGCAGCATCAGGTCGGCAAAGTGCGATGACTGCTGGCGCACGCGGTATTCATCGTCGATCGAGGCGTAGCCAAACCCGCGCTGGGGGTCGTAGACCTCGAGGTAGGCGGGAACGAAGCCGGGCGCGACGGTGGTGGGCGGCTGACCGGAATCCTGGAAGTCCAGCCGCAGCGTCCAGGCATCGGGGTCGCCGACGACGATGGTGCGTTGCGACGTGCTTTGCAGGCCGAGGCTGTCGGTGACCGTGAGGGTGACCTCGTACACGCCCGGCTCGCTGTAGGTGTGCCAGGGCGTGATGCCGATGTCGCTGTTGCCATCGCCGAAGTCCCAGACATAGCCAAGCGTCTGCGGGTCTTCGCTGAGGTGGCTTGTGGCCGAGGCGTTGAAATCGACCGTGATCGGTGCATCGCCGTAGAACGCCGAGACGTCGAACTCGGCGCTGGGCGTGCCCAGCCCGAACTGCGCGTGACTCCAGCCGCCTTCCCCATCGAGTACGGTCAGCGTGATGGTGCGGGTGGCGCCCAGTTGGAAGGTGTGGTCCACCACCTGCCCCTCGGCGCGCGTGCCATCGCCCATGTGCCAGATGTAGCGCAGGTCATCGCCATCGGGGTCGGTCGATGCCCCGGCATCGAGGCGCAGGGTCATGTGCGTGAGCGTGGTGCTGATGACGGTGGAATCGAACGCGGCGGTGGGCGCGGTGTTCCCGGGCGTGGGCGCACTGTTCTCGATCACGGCGAACCAGCCGTTGTGGCCCGCCCCCGGCGCCATCTGGATGCCATCGATGGTGTAGAGTTCGTTGCCGGCGCGGCCGCCCACGACGATCTGGTGGCCGCCCCCATCCGCCGGCCGCGCCGCCACCGTGTGGGCGCGGCCGCCGCTCAGCACCGCGGTGAAGGCGCGGCCGCTCATGTCCGGGTCCATGACCATCAGGAAGGAGCCGCCCAGGTAGTTGTTGCCCACGCCGGGGTTGAAGCCGAGCGTGCCCGGGTTGGCCGGGTGGCTGGGCACGGGCAGGCCCCACGCCGAGCCGCTGGCCAGGTAGACGCGGCCATCGGCGTCGGCATGCAGGCCGCCGTGCCGCATCGTCAGCGTGTTGCCCGAGCCGTCGGTGAGCCTGGTCAGGAAGTGGTTGCCGTTGATGAAGCTTCCATCGGCCGGCTCGTACTTGCCCACGAAGGTGATGTGGTTGGCCCCGGTGTTGAACGGCTGGTGGAAGCTGTCGCCGCCGGAGAGGGAGACGGGCGTGTCGATGTCGAAAGGGTCGTAGCGGAAGAGGTTGTTGCCGCCGGCCGACTCGAAGCCGAGGTACAGGTAGCCATCATCGCCGATGGTCGCCCGGTAGCCGCGGGTGTCGGCCATGTTGTTGGTCGGCTTGTTGAGGTAGTTTGGCGAGTTGGGATCGCCCGACCAGTCGTAGCCGGTGTACTTGATGTTGCCCGAAAAGTCGATGCCCCGGTAGTAGCTGATCTGCACCGGCAGGCCGCTGGCGCCGTCGGTGGCATTGCGGTAGCCCAGGAAGATGACGGTTTCGCTGGGCTCGTGGATGGCCACATCGTTCTTCCACTTGCCATCGCTGACCCCGCCGAGGTGGACGCCATCGGGGTCGAAGACCCGCACGTGGTTGCCCAGGGTCGTGACCGAGTCCATTCC
>PUMS01000269.1 GCA_003551485.1 Phycisphaeraceae bacterium
CGGCGCCGGCCATTTCCTCGACGCTGGGGCAGGTGCAGACCAGGTGGCGGTCGCCGTAGGGGTTGTCCACGCGGCCGACGGGTGGCCAGAACTTGAACTGGCGCAGGCGCGGCAGGGGGTAGGCAGCCTTCTCGCGCGGGTAGGCGTGTGACCAGAGGTTGGCACTGACGGCCTCGGCGGTGTGGGGCGCGCCCTTGAGGACGTTGTCTTTGACGTCGGCCTGGGCCTTCTCGATCTCGGCGATCTCGGCGCGGATCGTCAGCAGCGCCTCGCAGAAGCGGTCGAGCTCGGCCCGCGACTCGCTCTCGGTCGGCTCGATCATCAGCGTGCCGGGCACGGGCCAGCTCATCGTCGGGGCGTGGAAGCCGTAGTCCATCAGCCGCTTGGCGATGTCGTCCACGTCCACCTCCGCGCTGATGCGGAAGGTGCGCGTGTCGAGGATGAACTCGTGCGCGACGGTGCCCTTCTCACCGGTGAAGAGCACATCGTAGCCCTCGCTGAGCCGTTGCGACAGGTAGTTGGCGTTGAGGATCGCCACCTGCGTCGCCTTGCGAAGGCCCTCAGCGCCCATCATGCGGATGTACATCCACGAGATGGGCAGGATGCTCGGGCTGCCCATGGCCGCGGCGGAGACCGGCCCCACCCGCACCTCGGCTTCACCATCACCATCGCCGTCGCCGCGCACCGGCCCATCGCCCAGCGGGTCGCCGGGCAGGAAGGGAGCCAGGTGCTCGGCCACCGCGATTGGCCCCATGCCCGGCCCGCCGCCGCCGTGGGGGATGCAGAAGGTCTTGTGCAGGTTGAAGTGGCACACGTCGGCGCCGAAGGCCGCCGGCAGGGCCAGGCCCACCAGGGCGTTGAGGTTGGCCCCATCCAGGTACACCTGCCCGCCGTGCTCGTGAACGATCGAGCAGATCTCGACGATGGCCTGCTCGAACACGCCGTGGGTCGAGGGATAGGTGATCATCAGCGCGCCGAGGCGGTCGGCGTGCTTTTCGGCCTTGGCCCGCAGGTCGGCCACGTCGATGTTGCCCTGCGGGTCGCAGTCGACGCTGACGATCTGGAAGCCGGCGATGACCGCGCTGGCGGGGTTGGTCCCGTGGGCACTGACAGGGATCAGGCACACGTCGCGGTGGCCCTCGCCGCGAGACTGGTGGTAGCCGCGGATGGCCAGCAGCCCGGCGTATTCGCCCTGCGAGCCGGCGTTGGGCTGGAGCGAAACCGTGCTGAAACCGGTCATCCGCGCCAGCCAGTCGCCGAGTTGATCGGCCATGATGCGGTAGCCCTCGGCCTGATGCGCCGGGGCGTGGGGGTGCAGGTCGGCGAACTGCGGCCAGGTGATGGGGATCATCAGCGAGGTGCCGTTGAGCTTCATCGTACACGAGCCCAGCGGGATCATGGACGTGGTCAGCGACAGGTCGCGCCCCTGGAGGCGGTGGATGTAGCGCAGCAGTTCGTGCTCAGCGCGGTAGAGGTGGAAGACCTCGTGGCTGAGATAGTCGCTGCTTCTGGCCAGCGGCTCGGCCAGCGGCTCGACGGTGTCGGCCAGGGCCTCGACGTCGGGCGCTTCGGCGGCGGGGGTGGTGTCTTCGGCCGCGGCGGCGAAGACCTCAATGAGGCTGCACACGTCGGCGAGGGTGGTGGTCTCATCCAGGCTCACGCCCAGGTGGCGGCCATCGTCGTAGCGGCGGAGGTTGATCTCGCGTGCCAGCGCGGCCTGGTAGACCTTCTCGGCCTCACCGTTTCGCACACCGATGCAGAGCGTGTCGAAGAAGCGGCCCGGCTCGGGCACCGCGTGGCCCTGGCTGCTGAGCACCTGGCGCAGCGCGCCGGTGAGCAGGCGGATGCGCGTGGCGATGCGGTGCAGGCCCTCGGGGCCGTGGTAGATGGCGTAGAAGGCGGCCATGATGGCCAGCAGCACCTGCGCGGTGCAGATGTTGCTGGTGGCCCGGTCGCGCTTGATGTGCTGCTCGCGCGTCTGGATGGCCAGGCGGTAGGCGGGCCGGCCGTTGCTGTCGCGCGACACGCCCACCAGGCGGCCGGGCATCCTGCGCACGTGCTTCTGCCGCGTGGCCATGAACGCCGCGTGCGGCCCGCCGTAGCCCATGGGCACGCCGAAGCGCTGAGCCGAGCCGACCACGATGTCGGCCCCCCATTCACCCGGCGGTGTCAGCAGCGTCAGGGCCAGCAGGTCGGTGGCCACCACCAGCAGGGCGCCGGATTCGTGGACACGGTTGGCAACCTCGCGGTAGTCCTCGATGCGGCCATCGGTGGTGGGGTACTGGATCAGCACGCCGGCGATGTCCCTGCCCGCCTCGCCGTCGAGGTCGAAGGCGGCGGGGTCGGCCACCTCGATGCTCACCCCCATCGACTCGCCGCGCGTGCGGACGACGTTGATGGTCTGGGGGTGGCAGTCGGCGGCGACCAGGAAGCGGCGCCGGCCGCGCCCGATGCCGCGGCACATGGCCATGGCCTCGGCCGCGGCGGTGGCCTCATCCAGCAGCGAGGCGTTGGCCACCTCCATGGCCGTCAGGTCGCTGACCATGGTCTGGAAGTTGAGCAGCACCTCGAGGCGGCCCTGGGCGATCTCGGGCTGATAGGGCGTGTACTGGGTGTACCAGCCGGGGTTTTCCAGCACATTGCGGAGGATGACCGGCGGGGTGATGGTGCCGTAATAGCCGGTGCCGATAAAGGAGCGGTAGACCCTGTTGAGCGCGGCAATGCAGCCGAGTTCCTCCAGCGCCTGGCGCTCGGTCACCGGCGCCGGCAGGGGCAGGCGGTCGTGAAGCTGGATGCTCTCGGGCACGGCGGCCTTGCACAGCTCATCGAGCGAGGCGTAGCCGATCTGCTCGAGCATCGCGGCGATGTCCTCATCGCCCGGCCCGATGTGGCGGTCGATGAAGCAGTCGGAGGGCTCGAGGAGGCTGGTGAAGGTGGTGGTGCTGCGGCTGGCGGAGGCCGGGGGCGTATGGGGGGCGGCCTCGCGCCCGCCGCGCGGGGGCCGCGGCCGGTCGGCGGGAGGGGTCATCTTGCTCGAAGTCATGGAATAGCCGTTCCTTATAGGCATGGCAGGCCACCGGGTGGCGTCGGGCCCCTTCGCCGCGGGCCGGACGCTTCCAACGGCTGCTGCTGTGGCGGTAAAACGGCCCATTGTAGGGCATCATCGCCACAGAGGAAAACGCTACCCGCCACCGGGGGCTTTGCTCCGGGCTCCGGGGCTCGTTCGTTCACGGCATCGAGTGGCACCCGGTGTTGGGATTGTGGCACAATGCAACCATGCCCGATACCACCTGGCCCACCGTGCGCGCCGGTTTTGCCCGGCTGGGGATCACCCCCGACCGCGACACCCCACTCATCGGCTACGCCTTCCGATACGAGCAGCTTGGAACCGGCAACGAGGGGCCCGCCGGCGGCGATGCCGCCTGGCCGGATGGCGGCGATGCCGCCTGGCCGGACGGCGGCCCGCTGTATGCGCGATGCCTGGCTCTGGATGCCGGGGGACTGGCGGTGCTCATCAGCCTGGACCTGGCCACGCTCGAACCGGGCGTGGCGCGGCGGCTGCGGCGGGCGGTGGCCGAGCGGGTCGGGGCCGAACTCGACCGAGTCATGGTCTGCTGCACACACACCCACTCGGGCCCGTACCCCATCGGCCCGGCCGAGGAGGATGACGCCATCCGCGAGGATGCGGTCAAGCGCGAGAAGGATGATGCCTGGACCACCCGGGGCCGGGCCTTTTTTGACCAGCTCCTGCCGCGCGTGTGCACCTGCGCCGCCATGGCCGCGGGCAAGCTCACGCCCATGACCGTCAGCGCCCAGCAGGGGGCGCTGGGCATCGGCTACGTTCGCCGGGTGGCCGATGGGCGCGGCGGGGTCAGTTTCTGCTGGAACCCCCAGGAACAGGACCACATGCCCCTTGTCCCCTCTGTGGACCCGACCTGCACCGCGGTGGTGCTGCGACAGGTCAACGGTCCACGGAGCATCATCCTGTTCAACGCCGGGGCTCACCCCGTGGTGCTGGGCAAGACCAGCAACATCATCAGCGGCGACTGGCCCGGCGCTGCGTGCGCCATGATCGAGCAGCTCTGCCCCGCCAGCCGCGCGATGTTCACCCTCGGCCCCTGCGGCGACATCCACCCCTGGATTGCCACACAGGAAGATGAGGCGAATGTCCGGCCCGTGGCCGCGGCGGCGGCGGGCCTGGTGGCCTCGCTGTCGCACGCCGCGCGGCCGGTGGGCGAGAGTGGGGCGCTGGACCTGAAGACCGCATCCAAGACGGTGCGCTTCGGCCGGGTCGAACTGGACCTGTTGGTGTGGCGCCTGGGCCGGCTGCGGATCATCGCCGCGCCGGTTGAGCTGTTTTCGCAACTGGGCGCTGAGCTTCGCCGCCGCCTGGACCCGCCACTGCTGATCGCCACCGAAACCAACGGCCGCAGCGGCTACTGGCCCACCCGCAGCGCGTTCGATGAGGGCGGCTACGAGGTCGAGATCGCCCGCCGCTACGGCCTCGAACCCGGCGACGGCGAGAAGCTGGTGGAGGTGCTGAGCGACCTTGCCGCGGGTTGCGAAGGTTGAGGCGGGGGTCTGGATGCCAAGCGGGAGGCGAGCCATTACCCAGGATAGGCTGCCCTGAAAATAACTCCCTCTCCCTTTGGGAGAGGGTTGGGGTGAGGGGAGATGCACGGCGATCGGTCCGAACCCTCCCTCACCCCC
>PUMS01000280.1 GCA_003551485.1 Phycisphaeraceae bacterium
ACCCTCGATGTGAGCGTGCGCCAGCAGATGCGCGGCGCGCGGCTGGGCGAGCTGGAGTTGACCCTGAGCGATGACCAGGACCGTCGCATCAACGAGCAGCGCGACCTTGCGGGCATGGTGCGCGCCTTCAACGAGGCATTGGAAGCCGAACGCGACCCGTTCGTCACCGTGCGCATCGACCGCAACGTGCCGCTGAAGACGGTGCGGGCGCTGTATGAACTGCTCGACACCCGGCTCCAGGGCGAGGATGGCATCCGCCTGATGCGCCATCCGGAGGGCCACCTCTACTACCAGGCCTTCCTGCCGGCCGAGGAGATGAAGGACCGCGAGGAGGTCTTCCAGCCCGGCCCGGAACTGCACCTGAAGCGGCGGGGCGAGCGGATCGAGGCACGCTTTGTCGATGTGCGAAAGGACTGGACCATCACGCCGCCCACCCTGAGTGTGACCGAGCACGAGGTGGCCGGCCCCGACGACCCGCCGCGCCTGCTGGATGAGCGCGAGGTCCCACGCGGCCGCCACATCCTCATCTTCGCACCCGGCGACATGACCTACGGCGAACTGCTCGAATGGGCCAACCCGATCCAGCGGACCCACGAGATCATCTTCATCTTCCTCAACGGTCGGGAGGAATGAACGGCCCCGCCCGGGTCCCCACCCATCGCGGTGTGGCCGCTACGGGTGGGACTCATGGCCCATGGAAGGCCCTTCGGCCGCGCGGGCCCGGCGCTGTTGCCACAGTTGCACCGCTTCCGGGGGCCGGGCATACAGGGGCGTGAGCGTGGCCGGATCGGAAAAGCGGCCCTCGCGGGCGAGGCGGTGGCCGATCGGCCACAGGTTCGAGGCCCGCGGAATCGCCAGGGCCGTATCCAGGCGGTGGACATCGGGGGGCAGGTTGTCGGCTTCGGGTGGGAGCGGGTTGGCGACGATGGCCAGCGGCCGGCCGGCGCGGCTCAACAGGTCATCGAAGGTGCGAACGGCGGGCTCGATGATGGGCCGCCACCCCGCCGCGCCGCCCTCTCCCGCTTCCCATGCGAACGCGCCGCTGTAGAGCGTGCCTTTCTTGAGGTTGAGGCCGATGGCCAGGCGCTGCCGCGGACAGTCGCCCGGCGGCGGGGGTGCCCCCGCTGCCAGGACGTCCAACGTCGCCACCGCCACGATGCGGGCGCTGAGGGCCAGGGCCAGGGCCTTCACCGTCGCCACACCCACGCGCAGGCCGGTGAACGAGCCGGGACCGACCGAGATGTAGACCTCATCGAGGTCCGCGGCCGACAGGCCGTGGCGCTCGAACAGCGCGGCGATGGCGGGGGTGAGCACCACGTTGTGCCGCCGCGCTTCGGGCAGGTCGACGGCCTCGAGCATGTCACCGCCGCGCCCCAGGGCGATCGAGCCGCGGGGGCTCGATGTCTCGATGGCGAGGCTGATGGTAGACGGATCGGCCATGGCGGAGGCAGGGCGCATGGCGGGGGTCAGTCCGCCGCCGGAGCATCGGGGGGGGACGGCACCACCTCCACATCATCCCAGATGTCATCATCGGCCTGCCATTGCCGGTGCTCCTGGCGCCATTGCCGTTCCTGTTCAAGGATGAGGTGGGTGTTGGCCTGGTCGAGGGCGATGATCGGATCGAGGCCATCGCTGCTTCCGTTCATGTGCAGGGTGGCTCCATCGGCCTCGATCCGCACCGAGTCGATCGGCCCGAGGGCGGGCTTGTACGCCTCGTGCTCTTGGGCCAGGGCGGCGAGCTGGGCGCGGTACTGGCGGTGGCCGAGCATGATCGCGGCCCCGATCACGCCCGCGGCGTGCTCATCCTTCGCCTCCAGCTTCGCCGAAACATCGAGTCGCTGTCCGTCGCGTCCGACTTCCAGGCGGATGGCCTTCAGGCTGCCGATGGGCCCCGGCTCCTCACGGATGAACTGCGGCACCTCGGCGATGATCCACATGGCCGGACCCTCTTCAGCCACCAGGTCGCCGGCCTGCGCGACCAGCCGGGGCGGTTGCATTTCAGCATCGCCCGAGAGTCGATCGATCAGGCGATGCGCTGCGCCCCGGCCGTCACCATCCGACTCGAAGAGGAACACCAGGCGATGCTGCGAGACCACCACCATGGCGATGTGGTCCAAGCCATCATCCCAGAGAACGTAATCGACGTCCTTGTGGCGGTGCTTGTGGTCTGCTAAGGCTTCAAGCATCCGCCCGATGTCGAAGCGGCCGCGGAGTACCGCCACGCCGCGGGCTCCCTCTTCATTCCCTTTCACTTCGATGCCCGCCGTGACCGCATCGAGCTGGACGTTGCCGATGCGGTCGAGCAGTTTGAGTGGATTGATGAGCGGGCTCTCGTAATAGTCCAGGTCGGCCTGCTGCGGGTCTTCGCCCTCCTCGCCCAAGACCCGGCGTTCGGTCTCGACCAGCGCCTCGACCAGGTCCGGCACGATGGCATCGGCCCGCGGATGGGGCGGATCGGTCCTTGCCAGGTGCAGGACGATGTCGGCCCCGCGCGGCAGCAGCGCCACATCGGCCGCGCGCTGGGCGTGGGTGGGGGCGGGCCGATGATGCGGCTGGTCCGTGATGCGGCCAATGGCGCGCGCGGCGGCATCGGCGATCGAGATATCCTCGCTGTCGGCCAGCGGCCGCAGCAGCGGCAGGGCCTCGCGATCGCCGCGCTCACCGAGCGTGCGGATGGCCATGAGCTTGCGTGTGGCCGGGTCGGTGCCCGGCTCCTCAGCGATGGACGCCAGAACGCGCCGGGCCCGGGTGGCGATCTCGGTATCGGGATCGCGTGTGGCCTGCTCGAGTTGCGCTGCGTTCGCAGGTCCCATGCGAATCAACTCGTGCGTGGCCCGTTCACGCACTTCGAATCGCGCATCGCCGAGCTGCTCGATCAGTTCCGAAACATCCCCGGCCTCCTCCCCTTCGAGGATGGCGCGCAGTTGCGCCGCATCGATATCCGGCCGCCCCAGATGCTCCCAGTATTGCTCGGTGGGCACTACCGAGAGCAGGTCGAGTTGGGCCCCCGCCGGCGAAGCCAGCAGCAGCGTGCAGACAAACAGGAATTCGCTGAGGACCATCACTGCATCTCCATCGTGAAGGGGCGTGCGCGGGCCCGTGTGCCGCGGGCATTGTAGCGGTGCCCATGGGCCACGACGGCCGGGATGAGACGATGCCAGACCGAGGGGCCTGGCACACCCCGGACCGGGTTCTCAGGGCAGTGTCCCATGCGGCGGCGCCGCACCCGCGGGGATGGAAAGCGAGGCCGGCCGTTTCCCCATCTCCCACCGGGAGAGGGGCCGGGGGTGAGGGCAGGTTCGGATGGACCCAGCGATTCTCCCCTCACCCCAGCCCTCTCCCCGAGGAGAGGGGGCCGGATTTTCAGGCCCGGCAGCCGACCACTCAAGTCCGTCCATCAACCCTCCGCACGGTAGCAGGCGCGGCCGGGCTGGCAGCGCATCGGGGTGGCATCGGCATCGTCCGGGCCCTGGGGGTCCTGGGTCAGCTCGCACCAGTAGGTCTGCGTGTCGCTGTAGTGCAGCCGGCCGGGCCGCTCATCCTGGCGGTAGAACATGCTCTTGCAGCGAAGCTCCACGCAGCAGGGGCGGGGCGGGACCGAGGATTCATTGAGCGAGGGCGAGAGCGGATCGTTCATGAGCGCACCCCCAATCCGGCCGCGGCCATCAGGGCGCGGCGGGTGACGACCTTGATCAGGTCAACCTTGTAACCGTTGTCGCTGAGCGGGGTGGCCCCCTGCGCGGCGGCCTCGCCGGCCTCGGCGGCAAGCTCGGCGGTAATGTCGCGATCGGCCACCACCCGCATCGCCGGCTCGCTCAGCCACGGAATCGGCGCCACCGCGCCGAGGCAGATGCGCCACCCGCCGCCCAGCCGCGCTACGCTGGCGGTGCACAGGGGCCAGTCGAAGCTCTGCTTCTCACGCACCTCGACGGTGGCGCTGTGCCGGGGCTCGGCGGGCAGGATGATCTCGGTGATGATCTGGCCCGGCTCCAGCACGTTCTCGGCGAACATCGACTGCCGCGGCAGGACGAAGAACTCGGCCGCGTCGATGCGCTGCGGCTCGGCCTCCGCGGCGTGGACCACCAATACCGCATTCAGCGCCACCAGCGCCGGCGCCACGTTCGATGGATGCAGGATGTGGCACGGGCCGCCGCCGAAGACGGCATGGTGCTCGTTCTCGCCATCGCGCACGAAGCAGCGGTCGCCGCCGTTCTTGAGGCAGTCGAACTCCGGGTTGCGGTAGTACCAGCACCGGGGCCGCTGGCAGAGGTTGCCCGCGATTGTGGCGCGCTGGCGGACCTGCGGCGTAGCGGTGTCGGCCGCGGCCTGATGCAGCGCGGCGTAGCGCTGGGCGAGCAGGTCGCTGGCGCCCATCTGCGCCAGGGTGGTCAGCGCGCCGATGTGTACGCCATCATCCTCCTGGCGGATGTAGCGCAGGTCATCGAGCCGGTCGATCGAGAGGATCGCCTGCGGCGTCTCGATGCGCTGCTTCATCAGGTCGAGCAGGTCGATGCCGCCGGCCTTGAGTGCCACTTTGCCGTTGCCGTTGCCGTTTGGATCGGCACCGGCGTAGGCGCCGGCCGCGGCTTCGAGGTTCTCGGCCACGAGGTAGTCGAAGGCCTTCATCATGCACGCTCCTTGCCGGCGATGGCCTTGAGGACCCTGGCGGGTGTGATGG
>PUMS01000035.1 GCA_003551485.1 Phycisphaeraceae bacterium
CCGGAAGGTCGCGACGTCGAAGTCATCGGCCTCGAAGGTGTAGTCGAGCTGGTTTTCGGCCTCGAAGGTGACCGGGCTCTGGCGGTGGTCGGGGTCGATGGCGCCCTGGAAGAAATGGTGGACGCCGCCCTCAGCGGCGCCGTCGTACCACGAGGCCCAGTCGCTCTGGATGTAGACCTCGCCGCGAAGCTTGTAGTAGATCGTGGAAGGGTCAATCACCTCTCCGCCGTCGGTGAGCACGTGGATCAGCTCCGCAGCACGGACCTGCTCGGCCAGGGCGTCGCCCAGGTGCATGGCCGTGGCCAGCTCGCTGGCGGTGATCTGCCAGTTGGTGTCACCCGGCTCGATGCCCATCCACGCCAGGAACAGGTCGTATTCATCCACGTGACCGTCACCCGTGATGTCGAGCTCCTCGAGCTCCTCGAGCAGGTCATCATCCCCGAGGGGGGCAATGTCACGCAGCAGGTTGAGCCGGTTGTTGAAGTCGATGTCGTAGCTGGAGACCAGTTCGTAGAACCAGTTCAGCTTGTCATCCAGGTGCTGGTGCAGGCCCCAGAAATCGCTGATCATGTGAACCGGGTGGCCGTGGGTCAGGTGCGTGTCGGTGAAGGTCGAGCCGATGGGCCCTTCGATGCGCACGTTCTGGCCCACCATCACGCGGCTCCGCGAGAGTACGGCGAAGCGCACCTGCTTGACGATCTGAAAGTCCATCTGGATCGTCCGCTCGATGGGCGCGCTGGGGCTGCCGTCGGTCGCCACGACGGTCACACGGATGAAGCGGTGATCCAGCGGATGTGCGTTGCTCACCGGCGGGTCCATGTCCCAGTAGGGCGGGCGCCGGTAGTAGTCGCTGTCGTAATCCTCGCCGGCAAGTGGGTGGGGCGTGAGGTAGGCTTTGAACTGCGGGGCGCCGGGCCCGACGGCGATGGGACCGATGATGACCGTCTGCCCGATGCGCTCGGCCTGTCCGATGAGGTGAGGCTCATCCTCGAACGACTCCAGCAGCCGGTCGACGATGCCGTTGGGCTTGTTCCACAGGTACTGGGCTTCTTCGTGGTCGATGTCGCCGATGCGGGTGAGCACCTCGTGAGTGATCTTCGAGAGGCGATAGTCCATGAACTGCATGCCCGTCTCGGCCGCGGCCAGCGACCGGTTGATGCGGAGGTGGGCATCGGCGGTGGTCAGGTTCCCGTGGGCGATGATGGCCATCGAGGCGGCCAGGGATGAGAAGATGACCAGGAAGGTCATGGCCAGGATGGCCGCCACGCCGCGCTGGCGCACCGATGGGCGCGGGGGTGTGCGATGTTGCCGCGGTGGGTTGGGGTTCATGTGCCGCTGCTCCTTGGGCCTCCATGCGATGCGTGGCTGGATGATGGACCGGCGATGATGCGGCGGGGCGGGGCTCATTGCGGCGGAACGACCCAGCTCAGCCGGGTGACGGCCTCGGCCTCACCGGTCTGCGGCGGGAAGTAGCTGATCGTCACCGTCACCCGCATCATGTCCGTCGAGCCCAGCGGGTGGGTGTAGGTGGTGCTGATGTCATCGCTGCGCACGCTCTCGACCATCACGTGCTGCTGCCAGTTGTCCATGTTCGGTATCGGCTGCCGCAGCGCGTTGATGGGCGGTCGGAAGGTGGTGCCGGAACCGAAGCCGTCGGCATCCACCTCACCGGCGAAGTCATCGAGGTCATTGAAGTCCTCGACGCCTGTTTCCCACGGTTCGGGCCCGAGGTACATCGTGCCGGTGATCGGGTCGTGGTGGGGCAGGTGCATGGTCAGTTCACGGATTTCGTTGGCCAGCAGCATCGCCGTGCCGGTGCGCTGGGCCCAGTTGTTCTTCTGGTGGTAGGCCTGCTGCGCGGCGAGGATGGCCAGCACGCCGGTGCCGATGATGACCGTGGTCAGGGCCGCCTCCATGAGCGTGAAGCCGGCGCTTCGGCGGTGGGCCCGGCGGCGCTGTGCTGCCGTTGCGGGCATCGGTGGCGGGTGGTCGTGGCTGTGGCAGGGCATGGTGTGCTCCCAACTCCATCCATACGATTCGCGCGGCGGGTTTCCCATTCTCCGGCCGCCCTGTCGTCCCGTTTCCCACCTCCCGCCCCTTGCCTGGCCGGCGCAACCGCTACCAACGGCGCGGCCGGGGGAGCAATCGCCCCTGACGGGGCCGGCTCCGCCGGCTGCCGTCGCTCGCTGCCGCCGGGGGTGGGTAAGGCTCATTGCACCAGCGTCGAGAGCTTGAAGATCGGCAGGATGATGGCCATGGCGATGAAGCCCACGACGCTGCCCATGAGCACGATCATGATCGGCTCGATCATGCTCGTGACGGTCTTGATCGTTTCCTTGAGCTGGCGGGCGTAAAAGGTCGAGACCTCATCGAGCACCTCGCCGAGCTTGCCCGACTCCTCACCGGCGCCGACCATCTGGGTCACGCTCCGTGGAAACAGCGTCGAGCGCGTCAGGGGCGCGGCGATCTTCTTGCCTTCCTTCACCGAGGCGTACACCCGCCGCCACAGCCGCCGGTAGTGGCGGTTGCCGGTGATGTCGCCGGTGATCTGCAGCGTATCGAGCATGGGCACGCCGGCGTTGACCAGTTCGCCCATGGTCTGCAACCCGCGGCCGATGTAAAGCGCGCGGAACATCCGCTTGAACACGGGGAACTTGAGCTTGACCCCGTCGAACCACCAGCCGCCGGGCTCGGTGCGAATGGCGATCATGAACGCCGCCACCGCCGCCACCAGGCCGCCCAGCACCGCCCACCACCACTCGACCATGAACGCCGAGAGGCCCATCAGAAACATCGTCGGCCAGGGCATGGCCGCTTCCTTGCCGTCGAACACACCCGCGAACCGCGGCAGCACGAAGGTCAGCAGGAAGATGGTCACCCCGATGGCCAGGCCCATGATGACGCCCGGATAGATCATCGCGCCGATGACCATCGCCCGCGTCTCGAGCCACTGCGACAAATACGCCGCGATCCGGTCGAGCATTCTCGAGAACGAGCCCGATACCTCCGAAGCGCGCACCATGTTGATGTACAAGGGACCGAAGAGCTTGGGATGCTTGCTCAAGGCCTCGGAGAAGGAGCGGCCGGATTCGAGGTCATCCTTGACGCCCATCAGGATGTTGCGGAACTTGACGTTCTGCTGCTGCTCGGCGATGCCCTCGACGGCGGCCCGCAGGCTGATGCCGGCACGGATCATGACCGCGAGCTGGCTGGTGAAGGCCAGCACATCCTTCTGCGTGGGGCCGGAGGTGTAGTTGAGTGCCTTGAGCGTGTCGGCCAGCGAGCCGGACTTCTGGTGGACGGGCGTGAGGTTGATGATCTGGAAGCCGCGGGAGCGCAGCAGTTGGGCGGCCGAGAGGGCGTTCTCGGCCGCGAGCGTGCCGGCCTGCACCTGGCCCTCGCTGTTTCGCATCTGGTAACGGTACTGGGGCATGTCGTGTTCCAGCCGTGGCGGGGATTTCGGTCAGGTCGCCGCGTGTGCTCGAAAGCGCGCTTGCCGGCTTCAATGCGCTACCCTGTGGCAAGCCGGGGGCTTGCGGGGCGGGGGTCAGGCGGCGAGTTGGCGTTCGATCTTGTCCGGGAACGCGGCCTGGGCGATGGCATCCTCGCGACTGACCAGACCGTTGAAGTAGAGCTCCGCGATGGCGTTGTCCAGCGTGTTCATGCCCATCTGCCGGCTGGTCTCGATCACGTTGGGAATCTCGAACACACGGTTCTCACGCACCAGGTTGCGCACCGCGGGCGTACACAGCATCACCTCGACGGCGGGCACCATGCCCTTCTTGTCCGTCCGCTTGAACAGCGTCTGGCTGACCACCGCCTGGAGGGTGTTGGCCAGCATCGAGCGGATCTGGTTCTGCTGGTCGGCCGGGTACATGTCGATGATTCGCTCGACGGTCTGCGAGGCATTGACCGTGTGCAGCGTGCTGAGCACCAGGTGGCCGGTCTCGGCGGCGGTGATGGCCGCGGCGGTGGTCTCGAGGTCTCGCATTTCGCCGACGAGGATGATGTCCGGGTCCTGTCGCAGCACGTGCCGCAGGCCCGAGGCGAACGAGGGCACATCATCGCCCAGCTCGCGCTGCTCGATCAGCGACTTGTTGCTGATGAAGGTGTACTCGACCGGATCCTCGATGGTGATGATGTGCTTGCGATAGCGGTTGTTCATCGCATCGATCATCGCCGCGAGCGTGGTCGACTTGCCCGAGCCGGTGTCCCCGGTGACCAGGATCAGCCCGCGCGGCAGATAGGTCAGCCGCTTGACCACCTCGGGCAGGCCCAGGCTGTCGAAGGGCGGAATCTTCTCCTTGATCAGACGCATGGTGACGCCGACGCTGTGGCGCTGGCGGTGGCAGTTGACGCGGAAGCGTGCGATGCCGGGAATCTCGTAGGAGAAGTCGGCATCCTTGATGCGGGAAAAGTGCTTGAGCTGCTCTTCGCTGGCCATCTGCTTGACCATCCGCTCGGCGCTCTCCGGCGTGATGACGGGAAAGTCCAGCGGGGTCATGATGGTGTGGATGCGTGCCATGGGCACGTGCCCGGAGACCAGGTGCACGTCCGAGGCTTCCAGTTCCATGGCGCGTTTGAGAATGGTGTCGAGCTGCATGGGTCCCTCTCGTGGGTGGTGCGTCCCGGCCGCGGCCCCGGTCACCGACCGGGCTGCGGCACGGCTCGCCCC
>PUMS01000161.1 GCA_003551485.1 Phycisphaeraceae bacterium
GGCTTGGCGGATTCGTGCTCTCATGCGTGCGGCCCCTTGCCGGCCTCGGCACCGCCGCCGGCGCCGGTGGCCGGATTATAAACGACTCGAGGCTCTCATGACAAGTCGATATCCTTATCGTTCTGTCGTTGTATAACGCAAGTCACTTAAAAACAGGTATTTACGAAACGGTTTTCAGGCCGCCGCCAGCCCTGTTACCGTAACACGGCCTGGCGCCCCGAGGCCGCCGTGGGCCACCCGGCGCCACACCGCCCCCCCCTCCCTCCCCGATGGAGCCCCACCATGCAGTACCACCGACTCGGCACCTGCGGCCTGAAGGTCTCCCAACTCTGCCTAGGCACCATGACCTTCGGCCACAGCACCGATCAGGATGAGGCCGCCCGGATCGTCGATGCCGCCTTCGAGGCCGGCATCAACTTCTTCGACACGGCCAACAACTACGGCAACCACCTGTCCGAACGCCTGCTTGGCGATGCCCTGCGCAGCCGCCGCCGACAGGCGGTGATCGCCACCAAGTTCTTCAACCCCTTCGGCGAGGGGCCCAACGACTCGGGCGCCTCGCGCATCGCGGTGATGAACGCCGTCGATGACAGCCTCAGGCGCCTCGGCACCGATCACATCGACATCTACTACATCCACCACCTCGACGTGCAGACCCCGGCCGAGGAGATGCTCGATGCGCTGGACTGCCTGGTTCGCGGCGGGAAGGTTCGCTACATCGCGTGCAGCAATTACCCCGCCTGGCGGCTGTGCGATGCCTGGTGGATCAGCACGCTGCGGCAGTGGGCCCGCTTTGTCGCCTACCAGGCCCAGTACAGCCTCGTGGTGCGCGACATCGAGCAGGAGCTTGTCCCGCTGTGCCAGGACAAGGGCATGGGCATCGTCGCCTGGGGGCCGATGGCGGGGGGCTTCCTCACCGGCAAGTACCAGCCGGGCCGGCGCCGGCTGCCGGGTACGAGGTCGGATGAGAACTGGGTCTGGCAGGAGCAGATGTTTGCTTTCAACGCGGATCAGACGCTGGCAGCGCTGCTGCAAGTCGCCGAGGAACTGGGCCGCCCCCCGGCACAGGTCGCCCTGCGATGGGTGATGGACCGACCGGGCGTGTCCTCGGCGATCGTGGGCGCCCGCACGCTCGAGCAGTTTCAGGACAACCTCGGCGCGGCCGACCTGACGCTGCCGGATGAAGCGCGGCGGCGGCTGGATGAGGTCTCCCACCTGCCCGACCGCTACCCCGAATCCTTCGAAAAAGACATACACAAGCGCCGCGAAAACGCCATCCGCCGGCCGGGAAAGGCCTAGCGACATCCAACGGCGCCCTGCGGTGGGTCCGCTTCGCTTGACCCACCCTACCTGCTCAGCTCACGCCCACGGCTTCGGCGTCGCGGTCGGAAAGCAGGCCGCCATCGCTGCGGGGGCTGACCGTGCCATCACGCTTCCACGATCGCTCGCAGCGCGGTTCGCTGCGCAGGTCGAGCACCTCGATGGACGGGTCGCTGCCCACGGGGAGGAACTCGGCTCGGCTGACCGCGCACAGGTCGGCGAAGTCGACCGGGTCGAAACGCTCCAGCCAGCCGCCATCGGCCACCTCCGGCGGAGCCACGCGGACGCCGAGGTCGAGGGGGTTGTCGATGTCGCGCTCGGCCCGGACCTCTTCAAGCCGCTTCATCGCCCGCTCGCGCAGGGCCATCACCTGCGGCCAGTCGCGGTCGATCTCGAGCACAATCGGCTCGGGCAGAAGCTCGGTGTGAACGCTCTCGTGGGCCTGTTCACGACCGGTCTCGCTGTGGTAGACGGCCCAGGCCTCATCGGCGGTGTGGGCCAGGATCGGTGCGCAGAGGCGGGTCAGGGCATCGGCCAGGCGGTCGAGGGTGGCTTGGGCGCGGCGGCGGCGGCGGCTGTCGGGCCGGTCGCAGTAGAGCCGGTCCTTGACCGCGTTGCCGTAGACGGCCGACACCGTCTCGTTGCAGAAGTTGTAGATCGCCAGCCGCGCGTGGCGGAAGGCGAACCGCTCGTAAGCGCGGCGGACGGTGCCGATCAGCGCATTGAGCTCGCCGAGCACCCAGGCATCGATCGAGGTGGCCTCATCGGGCCCGGGCAGGGCCGCATCACCGGGCTTGAAGCCGCGGAGGTTGCTCAGCAGGAAGCGGATGGTGTTGCGGACCTTGCGGTACTCCTCACCGGCGACCTTGAAGAACTCGATGTCCATCTTGATGTCACGGTCGGTGTTGAGCGCACTGACCCACCATCGGCATACATCGGCCCCGAAGTCGCGCAGCAGGTCCTCGACCTCCAGGGCATTGCCCAGGCTCTTGGACATCTTGTGCCCATCCTTGTCCACGATGAAGCCGTGGGTGAGCACGCCGCGGAACGGCGACCGGCCCGTCACCCCCAGTGCTGGCAGCAGCGAGAGCTGGAACCAGCCGCGGTGCTGGTCGGAGCCCTCAAGGTACAGATCGGCCGGGTAGTCGCCCTGCATGCGTCGAAGCGCTGCGTGCCAGGATGAGCCGGACTCGAACCAGACATCGAAGATGTCGCTGGAGCGGGTGACCGCCGCGGCCAGGTTCCCCGCCGCGGCGGCATCCTTCACCCACTGCGGCGCTTCGGGGTCGGCCGCGGGGTCGTAGTGGGCAAGAAGCTCGGCCGGCTCGCAGGTGAACCAGGCATCCGAGCCCTCTTGCCCGACCACCTCCGCCACCGCACGGACGCTGGCGGCGGTCAGCAGCGGCGGCTGGCCCGCCGGCCCGTAAAAGGCGGGGATGGGCAGCCCCCAGGCACGCTGGCGCGACAGGCACCAGTCCGGCCGCGACTCGAGCATGCCCAGCATCCGGTTGCGACCCCACTCGGGCATGAACTCGACCTCACCGCCGGCCTGCTCGATCGCCATCCGGCGAAGGGATTTGCCGTGGGTCTTCATCGGCCGGTCGACGTCGACGAACCACTGCTCGGTGGCGCGGAAGATGACCGGTGTCTTGCCGCGCCAGTCGTGGGGGTAGCTGTGGGTGAACACGTGGTCGTGAAACATGTGCCCGCTGCTGCGAAGCCGCTCGACGACTAAATCGTTGGCCTGCCAGACGCTGTGGCCCCGCAGCCAGTCCACGGCGGTGTCGTCGAAGGTGCCATCGGCGCGGACGGGGCAGTAAATGTCCAGCTTCTCGCGGAGGCCGGTCTGGTAGTCCTCCACACCGTGGCCGGGGGCGGTGTGGACCAGGCCGGTGCCATCTTCGAGCGTGACGTAATCGGCGGTGACCACGCGGCGGGTGCGGTCATCGGCGTTGAACGGGTGGTGGTAGGTCACCCCCGCCGCGGCCAGTTCCGCGCCCGTGCAGGTGCCGAGCTTCTCGATGGCTTCAGCGCCGCCCATGGCCAGGACCTTCTTTGCCAGGGCCTCGGCCAAGATGGCCAAGTGCTGGCGGCCCCCGGAGGTGAAGCGGTACAGCCCGTACATCGACTGCGGCGCCACCGCCACCGCCAGGTTCGCCGGCAGGGTCCAGGGCGTGGTCGTCCAGATCATCAGCGACACCGCCTCACCCGCCGGGGCGCCCAGCGAAGGGGGCAGGGCGGCGGGGTCGGCCACGTCGAACAGGACGTAGACGCTGATGTCCTCGCGGTCGTAGTACTCGAGCTCAGCCTCGGCAAGCGCCGTCTGGTTGTCGATCGACCAGTGTACGGGCTTGAGCCCGCGGTAGACCACATCCTGCTCGAGCAGCCCGGCGAAGACCTCGAGGACCGCCGCCTCGTAGGCCGGGGCCATGGTCAGGTAGGGCTGCTCGTAGTCGGCCAGTGTCAGCAGGCGCTTCATGCCCTCGGCCTGGACTTTGATGAACTTGCCAGCGTAGTCAGCGCAGCGCTTGCGGATCTGCATCGGCGCCATCGAGCGGGCCTTCTGGCCGAGGTTCTCGACCACCTTGTGCTCGATGGGCAGGCCGTGGCAGTCCCAGCCGGGGATGAACGGGCAGTCGTAGCCGAGCATGTTGCGGCTGCGCACCACCAGGTCCTTGAGCACCTTGTTGAGCAGGTGGCCGGTGTGGATGGTGCCGTTGGCATAGGGTGGTCCATCGTGGAAGACGTAGCGGGTGGCGCCGCGGCGCTGTCGGCGCAACTGCTGATACAGGCCCTGCTTCTGCCATCGCTTGATGGTGGCCGGCTCGTTCTGCACGAGGTTGGCCTTCATGGGGAAGGCGGTCTTGGGCAATTGCAGCGTGGCCTTGTAGGAGCGTTTGGCTTGCTGTTCGGTCATCGTCGGTGCTCTCTTACGGGGACGTGGCCGGGCCGCGAAGGCGGGTTGGGGAAACCGGCTGGCGGCCGGGCCACGGGCAAGGGGGCGCAGCGGTCGGGAAACAAAAAAGCCCCGCGCGCTGCGGGGCTCGTGTTCATCCAAGACGAAGACGGCCTCACCAGCGCCACGGAAAGCGCCCCATGATAATGATCCGGCCGGCCAGGCAATGGGCCATGGTTCTATCCGAAGGAATGGTGAGGTCGGCGATGCACCATTATCGCGCCACGGGATGACGGCAACCGTTCAGTTGGGGGCAGACTTCGAGGCCCCTTTCGGTTCGGCTGAGCGAGCGGTCTGTTGCTGCCGCATCCGGTCGAGCACGGACCGCGCGGCTTGGATCAGGTGCCGCGGTGTGTGAACGATCTCGATTTCTTCCACCGATGAGGGCAACTCCTGCTCGCGCACCTGTGCGGCTCGGCGGCCCAAGTCCTCGATGCTCCTGCGGGCGCTACACATTACCGGACCCCTTCCAGGGAAGCCAAGAATCGTAAAATGGACGCATTCCGATTGCTATGCAGTCGGCCATTATCGCGCCCAAGTGAAACGTTGCGTGGAACGACATCACGTCATTATACCGCCAAGGTTCGTCGCAGTGGTCAAAAATGTCGGGCAACGCGCCAAAGGCATCGGCGCGTGGCGAGTCGAAAGCCAGGAAGCCGATGATCCGGTGCTTCCTCCCCACCAGGTCCTTGGGATAGCGGATCGGCATGACAAGCGTCGATCTGTAAAACGCATGCCAATCCCGCCGGGAGCACCGGAACTGATCGACCCGTTTGAGCAGGTTGGGGCAGGAGAAACAACTGAATGGCGTTCGCCAGTTTCTCAGGCCGTCGGAGCCCCCAAGAAGGGCGGACCAGACGCTGTTACGCGCCACGGGATGGGCATCGTTCTCACGCCAGTCGCATGGTTCAGACCGTGCAAGTGTCTCTACTTCAAGGTTTTGGAGAGGGTCTCGGCCCTCGTGGGCGCCGCCGGGCCCCATAACTGCCTCATCACCGTTTGCCGGCAATACCTTCCAGCAGACATGTAGCTCATTTTCGGCGAGTTCTAGGAAATCAGACATGGAAATGCGACATGCCGTGCAGAGTTCCACCGCCTGGCGGATGAAATGCGGATCATGCTCGGAGCTGCTGACCGAGGCATGTGTAGCAAGTTGCCTGACCCTATGCACCACGTCCAAGTGAAGCCGGGCCAGCATCCCCAGCGAAGCGCGGCCTCTCACCTTGCGGACAAGGTTCTTCCCGCCGATATGGCGCAGGGCGCGAGCGCCCCAGACCAATACCCGAAGAATCCAGTTCGGGTCCAGTTTCGCTGCATCCGCAAGACCGCTTGGCATCGACATGCTCACCCACACCTCTTCAATTCACCTGCGTGCGATGGCCGGGTGCGACCATGGCGTAAATTAATGCCAAGAAGTGTCTTACAAGACTCCTCCGGCAAGAGCCCACCTGATTCTACAGTAACAAGCCCACTCCTTCACCCCATCCCCACCGAGCGGTGGGTGCCCAGCAGGCCCTCGGCCATGCCGATGCAGGCGAAGGCGCAGGCGGTGGGGTCGGTGATGGATTCGGTCCAGCGCTGCGCTTCGGCCTCGCCGTGGGTCCATATCGCCGCGGCGGCCAGGTGGCTGTAGAGCACCGGCCAGGCCTGCGGGCGGTCCAGTTGCGACAGCAGCTTGCGCGTCCGCTCCAGCACCGGGCGGGCCTCGCCCCGCTCGGCCAGCAGGGCGCGGCTGACGGCGACCTGGGCCAGGGCCTCGATGGCCGGCGCCGGCTCGGTCAGGCGCATCGCCGAGGCGTGCAGGCGCCGGATCGTCTCGCGGGCGCCCACCGGGTCGGAGGCATCGGACTGGAAGCTGACCAGCGCAGCGGCCAGGTAGAACTCGCCCGGTCGCCAGGCGATGCCCCGCAGCGTCCGCCGCGCGGCCTGCAACTGCCCGGCACGCAACTGCCGATCGGCGATGGCCAGCAGGGCGACGGCCTGGTTCTGCCCCAGGGCGAGGGAACTGGCGGCACGCAGGGCGGCTTCGCTCAAGCCACGCTCGACAAGGTGTTCGATGATCTGGCAGGCGGCCTGCTCGCGGCCGGAAGCCGCGGCGATTCGCTTGCTCTGCTGGATGGCCGGATCGACCCTCCCTTCGACGAGCAGCCGCTCGATGGTGAGCTGCTCGAAGAGGTGGCCGGGCCAGCGCGGCCGGTCGCGTTCGCCGATGGCGGCCGAGCCGACGACCATCGCCTCATCGGACAGTGCCTGCCGCCGGCCCAGCAGGTCGCCCGCCGCAGTGGCGTCGCCGGCCAGCAGGGCCGCGCGGGCAATGCGGGTGGCGATCGGGGCGTGGGCCTCGGCCTCCTGCGCCACGAGGGCCAGGGCGGTACGGGCGTGGTCGATCAGTCGGGCGGCTTCGGGGTCGCCGATCAGCGCGGCACGGTGCGCCATGCCCGCAAGGCGGCGGGCGCGGGCGGCGGGGTCTTCGATCTGGTGGGCCTCGGCGGCCGCGGCGTGGAGGGTGTGGTGGCCGGCTTCGACGTCACCCTGGCGCTGATACCAGGTCGAGAGCGCCTCGAGACTGTCGGCACGGCTGTGGGGGTCGGACGCGGCGACCATGATCTTGAGGGCCGTTACCCGGTCGTGGCGGGCCAGCAGCACATGCATTGCCGGCCCGTAAAGTGGCCGCTGGGCGATCGGGGGCCGATCGCCATCGCCGGCCGTTGCGCCCGACACGCGGCGGGCATGGGCCTTCTGCCGGGCCAGCATCGCCCGATGGGTATCGCCCATCAGCAGGCGCAGCAGCGCCACCTGCTCGAGCAACTCGGCTTCGGCCGCGGGCGGGGCGCCGACGGCCGCAAGCTCAGCGCCGCGGTCGAGCCAGTCACCGACGCGGCTGGCGGGCATCCCTGTGTCTCGCCGATTCCTGGCCGCCCCGCCGATCACGGTCGAGGCGAACACCAGGCAACAGACGCCGGGCCCGAAACTCTCCAACTGACAGGCCCGCTCGCCCAGCTCGCGCCAGGGCGATCGGGCCGCGGGCAAGGCCGCGGCACCCGCCTGCTCGTCCCTGCGGGGTGATGACCTGGACTGAAACGTGCTCTGCATGCTCATGGGCAAAACCGCCTTCCGTAACTGCCCGTTTTCCTGGGCCCCGCAACCTCCAAGGCCCCCATCCCGCGGAAACCGCTCCGCCGCGGGACGGCCCAGGCATACCTGGCGCCCCGCGGTGGCCAAGTCGGGTGCCGGGCGCGATGGCGGAGGGCCTGTCCATGGCCGCGGGTCGGC
The DNA here is from genome assembly GCA_003551485.1 of Phycisphaeraceae bacterium. Taxonomy (GTDB): domain Bacteria; phylum Planctomycetota; class Phycisphaerae; order Phycisphaerales; family Phycisphaeraceae; genus B1Sed10-187. Next base: position 7,550 of record PUMS01000161.1, read on the forward strand.
ATGTGGGATCGGGATGTCGGGGATTCTACACCCTCCGGCGATGCACGCGGGAACGGCGAGGGGTTAGAATTGTCCCATGTCCGCGATCCGGCGAAACGACCACACCCCGCGCTTCGAGATGCTGCCGCTGATCGACGTGGTGTTCCTGCTGCTGACGTTCTTCATCTACGCCATCATCATGCGGGTGCAGGTCGACGCCTTCACGCTCCTGCCCGTGGGCGCCGGCGAGGGCGTGGTGCCGGCCGAGCATCGCACGGTGACGCTGGATGTCGATGGCCGCTTCATCCTCGATGGCCGGCAGGTGACACGCGAGGAACTCGAGCGCACCTTCCGGGCCCTGGGCCGGACGGAGGACCGGCCCACCGTTTTCCTGTTGACCGAGGTTGCCGGCCCCGACGGCCAGCCCCCCACGCTCGACCGAGTGCCGGCCCTGATGGAGCTTGTCGAGATGGGGGTTCAGGCGGGTGTGAACATCCGCATCACCGGCCCCCGCCGCGATGGCCTTCCTCGCCCTCCGGATGGGCCGTGATATCATGGCGTCGGTCTCCGGGGCTTGGGCACGCCTTTTCACCGCAGGTGCTCCATGAGCCAGTCCACTTCCATGCGAATCGCCATTGTCCTGCTCGCTCTGCTGGTAATGACCGCGGCGGCGACGGGGATCGTGCGCTTTGCCCGACCGGCGGCCGAAGGGGTCGAGCACGTGTTGCGGCTCGGTCACGGCCTGCCGCCGGACCACCCGGTGCACGAGGGCATGGTCTACATGGCCAACCGGCTGCACGAGCTGTCCGATGGCACGGTCGAGCTGCGCCTCTATCCCAGCGAGCAGCTCGGCACCGAGACCCACTGCACCGAGCAACTCCAGCACGGTGTGCTGGACATGGCCAAGATATCGGCAGCGCCCATGGAGACGTTCGTGCCCGAGGTGGCGGTGGTGAGCCTGCCGTACGTGTTTCGCGACAGCGAGCACTACTGGCGGGTGCTCGATGGCGAAGTGGGCCGCGAACTGCTGCTGTCCGGCGTGGACCGGGGCCTCCGCGGTTTGTGCTTCTACGATGCCGGGGCGCGCAGCTTCTACACCGTCAACCGGATGATCGAGCAGCCCTCGGACCTGCAGGGCCTTCGCATCCGCGTGCAGGAAAGCCCCACGGCGATGGAACTGGTCCGTCGGCTCGGCGGCTCACCCACGCCCATTTCGTGGGGCGAGCTCTACAGCGCGCTCGAGCAGGGCGTGGTCGATGGCGCTGAGAACAACCCGCCGAGCTTCCTCCAGAGCAATCACTACCGCGTGGCGCCCCATTTCTCGCTCAACGAGCACGCCCGCGTGCCGGACGTGCTGCTGATCAGCGAGGAGACCTGGCAGCGCCTGCCCGGGCAGGTGCGGCGGTGGGTGCAGCAGGCGGCGGATGAGTCGAGCCTGCATCAGCGCAGGCTGTGGCAGCAGGCCACGGAGGATGCCCTTGCCACGCTGGAAGAGCGGGGTGTGAAGATTCACCGGCCCGACCCGGCCGCGTTCGCCGCGCTGGTCGAGCCGATGCACGATGCGGTCACCCACCCGGGTGTGGCCAAGTTGCTCAAGCGGATACGTGCCGTTGACTGACCCGACCCCCCACACGCCCACCGCCCCCGCCCCCGCCGCGCCCCCGCCGACGCTCCTGCGCCGGCTGCTGATGCGCATCCTGGAAGGGGTGGTGGCCCTGCTCTTTGCGCTGCTGCTGCTGGCGGTGCTGTGGGGTGTGTTCACGCGTTACGTGATGGGCGATGCCGCGGGCTGGACCGAGGAAGCGGCACGCGGGCTGCTGATCTGGGTGTCGATGCTGGGCGGGGCGGTGGCCTATGCCTGGTCGGCCCACCTGGGCATCGACGTGCTGGTGGCGGGGCTGCACCCGCGGGCGCGGCGGATGATGCGGATCACCGCGCACGGCATCGTGGCCCTGTTCGCCCTGGGCGTGATGGTGCTGGGCGGGCTGGACCTGACCGGCCGGGCCTTCGAGTTGGGCCAGATCCTGGCCGCCAGCGGCCTGCCGCGGGCGTACATCTACCTCTCGGTGCCGATCGCGGGCGGGCTGATCCTGCTGCTGGCGATCGAGGCGATCGCCTGCGAACTGCGTGGCCGGCCGCGGCCGGAGGCCCACCGTGGCCTTGGCCACACTGGCGGCGATGCCGGGGCCGTCGAGGATGTCCCTGACGAGACCGCCCCCGACAGCGATGCGGCCGTATCGCCCAGCGCCCGTGCCGGGCAGGCGGAGGGCTGAGCATGGATGCGGCGATCATCATCCTGCTGGTGTGCTTCATCCTGCTGCTGGTGATGGATGTGCCGGTGGCGTTCGTGATCGGTGTATCGACCTGGGCGGGGCTGACGGCACTGGGTCACGCCAAGCCCGGCTTCAGCGTGGCGCATCAGACGGTGGCGGGCATCGACAGCTTCACTCTGCTGGCCATTCCCTTCTTCATCCTGGCGGGCGTGCTGCTGGGTGAAGGGGGCATGGCGCGTCGGCTGATCGACCTGGCGCAGGTGCTGGTGGGGCGGCTGCGCGGCGGGCTGGCCTACGTGAACACGGTCACGTGCATGCTCTTCGGCTCGATCTCGGGCTCGGCGGCGGCGGCGGTTTCGTCGGTGGGCTCAGCGCTGATTCCGGAGATGACGCGCCACGGCTACCGGCGCCCGTTCAGCGTGGCGGTGACCACGACGGCCTCGACCACGGGGCTGATCATCCCGCCGAGCAACATCATGATCGTCTACGCGGTGATCGCCGGGCCATCCGTGCCGGCGATGTTCATGGCGGGCATCCTGCCGGGCATCTTCATGGGCCTGTGCCTGCTGCTGGTGTGCCTGTTGGCGAGCTTCATCGCGCCGGCGGCCGCGGGGGCGGGTGCGGGCGGTGCGGTGAGCGGGCCTGGCTGGCGTGAGCTGCTGCGCGCCTTCCGCCGCGCGGTGCTGAGCCTGCTGCTGATCGTGATCGTGCTGGGCGGGATTTTTGCGGGCATCTTCACGGCCACGGAGGCCTCGGCCGTGGCCGCGGCCTATGCCCTGGTGCTGGCGATGGGCCTCTACCGCAAGGTAAAGGTGGCCGACCTGCCGCGCATCCTGGTCCGCGCCGCGGTGACCACCAGCGTGGTGATGATGCTGATCGGCACCAGCCGGGCGCTGAGCTGGCTGCTGGCCCACGAGCAGATACCCCAGGGCGTCAGCGAGGCACTGCTGGCGCTGTCGGACAACCCGCTGGTGCTGCTGCTGATCATCAACGTGACGCTGCTGGCGGTGGGCACGGTGATGGACATGACACCGGCGGTGCTGATCTTCACGCCCATCTTCCTGCCGGTGGCGGTGGGCATGGGAGTGGACCCGGTGCATTTCGGCATCATCATGGTCGCCAACCTCTGCATCGGCCTGTGCACGCCGCCGGTGGGCACGTGCCTGTTCGTGGGCTGCGGCGTGGGACGGGTGCGGATCGCGGAGGTGGTGCGGCCGATGATCCCGTTCTTCCTGGCCATGGTCGCGGCACTGGGGGCGATCACCTACTGGCCGTGGCTGTCGCTGGCGCTGCCGCGCGCGGCGGGGCTGCTGTGAGGGGGCCAGGGGGATCGGCATCCGCGCGGTCAAGGCCCGGTAACATCCTGTCGATATCTGAGGCGGGTGTTTCCCGGTGCCTGCACGAGTCCTGCGATGGAACACCGCGGTCTGGATCGTCCAAGATGGCTGCAACTGCTGCAGGAGCTGGCCGAGCGCAACGCGGTGCTGGAACTGCTCAGCGGTCACGTGGATGACGATGCGGCCGCCGAACGGTGGCGCGTGCGGCTGCTGGGCTGTGCCCGCGGCGTCATCGTCGTCCAGCGTCCCCGGCAGGCGGTGGGCGATCGGCGGCTTCGCAGGGGCGACCCCATCACGCTCATCGCCAGTCATTCCGGCATGCGCTGGCTGATGCACGGCAACGTCCTGAAATCCCAGCGATACCCCATCAACAGCCGCATCGTCGTGCCCGCCACCGTCCTGGCCATGGCCGGGCAGGTCCAACGTGCCCAGCGCCGTGACAGCTACCGCGTGGGCATCGCCGGGATGGACACAGACCCCGTGCGTCTCTGGCCCGCCGGCGGTGGGACCGTGGTCGAGGCCCGTCTGTGGCACGTGGGCGCCGGCGGCATCGATGTGCTTGTGCCCCACCAGCAGGTGCCGTGGTCGGTGGGGATGCGCCTCGAGGTGAGCCTGCGCTTGCCCCTGACGGAGGGCACTGTCGACACGACCGGACGGATCACCCGCCTCACTCGCCGCGATCGGGGTGACTGGCATGTGGGCATGGCGTTTGAGTACTGCTCCGCCCCGCAGCGCGAAAGGGCCCAGCAGACCCTCCTGCGTTTCAGCGCCCTGATCCAGCGCCAACATCTGCGCCGTCGGCGCCGGCTGCCCCGTCAGGCCCGAACTGTGGAGTCGTCGCGAACGCGCAACGACTTCATCCCGCCACAGCCGTCCCCAGCCACAGCCCCAGGCCCGCGGCGAGCAGGCCGCCGGCGAGGCTGGCGCCGAGGTTGATCGCCCCGGCCGCCCACGATCCTTCCTGGATCAGCCGCAGCGACTCGTACATCCACGTTGAGAAGGTCGTATACGCGCCCAGGAAACCCGCCGTTACCGTGGGGTTGAGCACCGGGCCCAGCCACGCAGCCGAGCCGGCGCCCACCAGCAGGCCCAATGCCAGTGAGCCGGTGATGTTGACCACCCACGTGCCCCAGGGCAGGATCGACCCGCCGCTGCGGCTGAGCACCAGCCGGTCCATGAGGTAGCGGGCCAAAGCGCCCAAGCCGCCGGCGATGGCCACCGCGCTGAGCACCGCCACACTCAACCCTCGCCCCCCGCCTGGCCCTCTTGATCCCCGCCGCGGCCGCGGTAGGCGACGATGTGCACCGACTCGCGCACCACCAGGCCCTCGTCGATGAGCTCTTCCAGGTGCGGCAGGAAGGCCTCGATGCGGTCGGGACGATCGACCAGTTCGATGATGATGGGCAGGTCCTCGCTGAGCGAGAGCACCCGCGTGGTACGCAGCCGCGTGCTGGCACCGAAGCCCTCGATGCCCCGCAGCACCGTGGCCCCGGCCATGCCCTGGCGGCGGGCGCGCTCGATGATCTCGTGATACAGCGGCTTGTGGTGGTACTGGTCGCTCTCGCCGATGTAGATGGTCAGCCGCACACCCGGTCCTTCGATCTTCATGCTCGGTCCTTTCTCCGCCACGTCGGCGGCCATTTGCGGGCCAGGTTCATCCCGATCAGGGCCGCCAGCAGGCCCCCGAGGATGCTCGCCGCCGCATAACCGGCGGCCAGCGGCGCCCGGCCGGCCTCGAGCAGGTTCACCAGCTCGAGGCTGAAGTTGGAAAACGTGGTGAACGAGCCCAGCAGCCCCGTGCAGAAAAGCGGATGCGCCAGCCGAACCGGCCGCCAGCGCTCCAGGATCAGCGGCAGCATGAGGCCCAGCAGGAACGCCCCGCTGACGTTCTCGATGAAGGTGATCGCGGGAAACCGCCCCGGCACGACCGGGTAGAGCTCGGCCAGGCTGTAGCGCAGCACCGCACCGGCCATGCCACCGATGAAGATCGCCAGCAGATGGCCCGGCCGCAGCATGGGGTCGCGCCGGCGGCGGTGATGCCGAAGGTCGACCAGCGAAGGCACGACCGTGCCAGGTAGCATCTTGTCGGAATCGTGGGGCATGGCCATCGAGCCCCGGCAGGAGGCAGGTAAATGCCGCGGGGCGGGACCGAGCCAGTGTACCGCCACAGCAAGGCCGGGAGACGATGCGAATCAGGCACGCCGTATCGGGGCCCGTAGCCGGTAGCGCAGCTTTGTTTGACACGGCCGGGGGCGCGGGTAGATTTGTACTGGCCGGGTTGATCGCCGGCTCCCATCCCATCTGCCCCATGGGTGGAGGATGGGGCGTGCGTCCATTGAGACAGAGCCCCGCCCATCTGCTCCAGCATCGACCGTCCCGCCCGGTATTGGGCCGCGACTGGGAGGGGATGGGGGGCGATTTTCCCACCAGGAGGGAGCATGTTGTCACCTGCCAACCCCATCGCCGTACTCGGGTTTACCGCTGCGATCGCCGCTGCGATTGCCGTGTCGCCCGCCGCGACCGCCACAACCCCGGCTCACACGATCGTGCGGCTGGACACCTCGCTGGGACCGGTGCATATCGAACTGCTCGACCAGACGACGCCGCTGACGGTCGAGAACTTTCTCAGCTACCTTGACGGCGGCTGGTGGGATGGGGCGATCTTCCACCGGCTCGTGCCCGGTTTCGTCCTCCAGGGCGGGGGGTTTCTGTACCGCGATGAGCAACTTTTCATCAACGAGCAGTTCGATCCAGTCCCCAATGAGCCAGGTGTGTCCAACACCCGTGGGACGCTGGCCATGGCCAAACTCGCCGATGATCCCGACAGTGCGACGAACCAGTTCTTCTTCAACCTCGATGACAACTCGGCCAATCTCGATCATCAGAACGAGGGCTTCACCGTCTTTGCACGCGTCATCGGAAACGACATGGAAGTGGTCGATGAACTGGCCAGCCAGCAGGTTTGGGACGGTAGCGGCATCCATCCGGCCTGGTCGCAGTTGCCGTTGATCGACTACGAACCGGGCTCGGACCTCGGCGAGCACCTGCTGCTGATCGAACAGGCGACGGTGGTGGGTGACTACTTTGACGTTGGCGGCAGCGGCGTTCTGGAAGTGAGTGACATCGACCTTCTGCTGGGGGCGATCCGCGACGGTGTGGATTCGCCGCATTTCGACCTCAACCGCGATGGCGTGGTCGACCTGGCCGATCTGGACTTCCTGCTCGCGGCCGGGTTCGGCACGGTGCGTGGGGATGTGAACCTCGATGGCCGGGTGGACCTGCGCGACGTCGCGGCCCTGTTTCAAGGCTGGGGCCCGACCGACGGGGGCTGGCAGGCCGGTGACCTGACGGGTGATGGTGCGGTGGGGCCGGGGGACCTGGCCTGGGTGCTGGACAATTTCCCGCAGGGCGGCACCTCGCAGGCCCTGGTCGTCCCCGAGCCGACCGCTGCGTTTTCGCTGTTGATCGGGAGCCTGGTTCTGGGGCTGAGGCGAAGGCGATGATGGGGGCGTTTGGCATCTGCCCGTCGGCCGATGCAGGGCGGGTCGGACGGCAGGGCACGGGCCGCCGCCGGTGCGCTTTGCCTTGGCGACGCACAGCCGCGATGATCTGCGCATGTTCAAACTCGCGCCGGGACCACCGACATGGCGGGCGTCTGGCCGGTTTCGGATCGGCGTGGCGGTTGCAGCCGCAGCGCTGATGCTGTGCCCTGCGCTGGCCGTTGCCGGTCAGGGTGCCGGGACAACATCGGCGGCAGGTGATGACATCACCGCGCTGGTGCTCATCGCCCTGGCGCTGATCGTGTCGCAGGCGATGGTGATCCTGGGCCTGTACGCGCGGCTGCAGAAGCTGCGGCGGCAGGTGGTGGCGGGGCAGTCGCCGGTCCCGCCGCCGCAGCCGGCAGGGCCCGGTCACGTGGCTACTGGGGGTGATCGAGCTGAAGACGATGCCGCCGCCCTGGCGCGGGTGTTCGACCTGACGCCCGAGATTCTCTGTGTGATGGACCTCGACGGCCGTCTCATCCGCGCCAATGCCGCCCTGGCACAGATGCTGGGGCGGTATGAGGCCGCACTCTTGGGCGCTTCGGCATTGCAGTTCCTACACCCCGACGATGTTGAGCCGACGCGGCAGTTGCTCGAGGCCCACAGGCGCGGCCAGGCCGTTCACGGCCTGCGCAGCCGCATCCGTACCGCCGATGGCACCTACCGGCTGGTCGAGTGGTACAGCGCGGTCGATTTCGAGGCGGGGCGCATCTACACCGCCGGACGCGATGTCACCGCCCTGCAGCGTACCCAGCGCCAACTCGAGGCGCTCAACCGCCGGCTGGAAGCGCGGGTGGCCGCGCGCACGACGGAACTGGATGCGGCCAACCGAGAACTCGAAAGCTTCGCCTACTCGGTGTCCCACGATCTGCGTGCGCCGCTGCGCGCCATCGGGGGATTCGCCGTGGCGCTGCGCGAGGACTGCAAGGGGGTTTTGAACGAGCCCGGCTGCAACCACCTCGAGCGCATCATCCTGGCCGCCGAGCGCATGAGCGGGCTGATCGATGCGCTGCTGGGACTGTCGCGGGTGTCGCGCGGGCCGGTCCAGCGGCGGCCCATCGACCTGACGGAAACGGCCCGACAGATCATCGATGACCTGCGGCAGCAGCACCCGCGGCGGCAGGTGCAGGTCGAGATTGAAGACGGCATGGTGGCCACCGCCGACCCGCGGCTGGCGCGCATCGCACTGGAGAACCTGCTGGGCAACGCCTGGAAGTTCACCGCGAAGCGTACCGTTGCACGGATCGAGGTCCGCCGGAATGCCGGGGAGGGGAAGGGCGTCTTCGAGGTCCGCGACAACGGCGCCGGCTTCGACATGGCCCGTGCGGGCAAGCTGTTCACCCCCTTCCAGCGGCTGCACAGTGCCGAACAGTTCGAGGGGATGGGCATCGGCCTGGCCACGGTAAGAAGGATCATCCATCGCCACGGTGGACGCCTGTGGGCCCGCGCCGAACCCGACCGCGGGGCCAGCATCTTCTTTACGCTTCCCTCCATGGACGCCGGTGGTGACGATGACCAAGCGGTAGAGGACGGGACCGCTGCCCCCGCCGATCGACTCGGGGCAGACCCCACGGAGGTGCAATCGCGTGTCGTGAATGCACCACCACCGAAGCAAGACAACGGGGCCGCGCATGATGATCGATGACCGCACAAGGCGAATCTTCGACGCCCTGCTCGAGCAGGTGATGGAGGAACTGCCCGATGAGATCCACGCCCTGATCGAGGAAGTGCCCCTGGTGGTCGAAGACCACCCATCGAAGCGCACCATGCGCGAGATGGAGATCGAATCGCCCGATGAGCTCTGCGGCCTGCACGATGGCGTTCCCCTCACCGAGCGCGGCAGCGAAGACCTGCCGACCCTGCCCGACACCATCACCATCTACCGGCTGGGCATCCTGTCGCTGGTGCGCGCGCAGACCGGCGACCTGGATCGCGATGAGCTTCGCCGCCAGATCCGCATCACGATCCTGCACGAGATCGGCCACCACTTCGGCCTGGATGAGGAAGACCTCGAAGCGCTGGGCTACGGCTGAGCGGCACAGGTTGTAGGGTGGGTAGAGCGAGGCTTTGCGAGCGACGGCTTCGACAGCGCTCCGCGCTAAACCCACCAATAAACTGTGCGAGCACGGCCCGCGCTGCTGTTTCCCAAGGCCACCACAGCCTACGGAGGAATCCTCCACTCCTTTCGTTTCCCGACCCCGCTGACCCGGTGGGGGAGGTCCGATCCCCGCCGAGGACGCGGCGCCTTATCGGTGGGTTTAGCGCGGAGCGCTGTCGAAGCCGTCGCTCGGAAGACCTCGCTCTACCCACCCTACTCGTTGTCCTCGGCGTGCTGGCGCAGGTGCTCGCGCAGGCGTTGCAGGTCCTGCTCGAGCTGCTCGCGGGATTCGGGACGGTAATTGGGGCCGAGCAGCTCCTCGAGCATCTCGAGCGTCTGCTGCGGCGTCAGGCCGGTGTTGCGCTCGTGGCGCTGCCAGAAGGCCTGCCACCACCACGACGGCTCAACCTTGGGGCCATCGTGCTCGGTGGGCCGGTCGGTGTCGCCATCGACGACCAGGCTGCCGACGTAATCGGCCTCTTCGTAGACCCGTTCGATCTGCTCGGCGATCTGGGCGATGTCCTGCTCGCTGACGATGCCGTTGCTGGTGGCCTTGTAGAACTGCACGGTGATGCGGATGGGGAATCGCGGGTCGCGCTGGATGGGCAGGTTGTCGAACTCGGTGAACGGACCCTCGACCGGCCCGTGGCCGATGACCGCGGCCTCAACGTCGCTGTCCTCCTGCATCGGCATCGCTTGAGGCAGCGACTCCGCCGCCGCCACCCCCGACCACGGACTTCGCCGCAGCTCGCGGTGCTTGAGCGGCACCTGGATGAGCATGACCATGTTCAAACCCTCCTGCCCGGCGGCCTCGGCGGCGGGTTCCGCATCATCATCACCATCCTCGGGGCGCTGCGGCTGCTGCGGGTCCTGGTCGGCCTGGAAGTCGCTCAATCGCCTGCCGGTGAGGCTGGCCCGCTGGCCGGCCTTGTTGAAGAACAGGCGCTGGCCCCAGGTGCCGCCGGCCTCGAAGCCGTCGCGCACGTTGTCGATGACCGTCATGCTCGTGCCCTCGCGCGTGACCAGGATGGTCAGCACCGCGGGGTTGCGGCGGGAGGACTGGTAGTTGAACACCACGGGGTTGAACGTGGCCTCGCCGTCCCGCGGAATGGGCAGGAAGCATGCCTGGGCGCTGACCAGCACGTGCGTGTCGCGGTCGGCCAGCAGGCTCTTATGCCTGCCGCGCCAGCTCGAGGGATCGCTCATGTAGTCGCGGGGGTTCGCCAGGAGCTGCCGCAGCGTGATCCTTTCGAGTTCGCCATCCTCGCGGTGGTTGCCCACCAGCAGGAAGAAGCGGTCGATGGGCACATCGCCGGTGCGGTCGCTGAAGTTGGGGTGGCGGATCACGGGCATGAGCGTCAGGTGGTGACGGTCGGTGCGCGGGTCCCGCTGCTGGACCTGGATGGTCATGTCCGAGATGTTCGGCCCCACCGCCGAGTCCTTGAACCGGCCGGTGTCCTCCCAGGTGATCGCCAGCACGCGCAGGCCGTGCGCGGCGGCGAGGCGGCGGGCCTGCCCGTCGCGCACCATCGCCGCGGTGCGGGAGACGACCTTGGCATAGTCCTCGTAGGCGCGGACCTCGGCCGGATCGGGCTCACGGGGCGGGTCGGCCCCGGCCGCCGCGGCCCGGCTCACACCGCCGGGCGGGGCCGGCGCCGCCGACAGGGAAAGAACAGTGGCCGCCAGGCACCACAGAATGGCCAGCGATACGGTTCGGTGGATGGTGAGTCGGTTCATGGCGTGCTCCTTGTTCTGGTCACCCCCATCCCGTTGAACGCACTGCGCCCGCCGCGGTTCCCGATGGGTGTATGATGCCGCCGCGGGCTTGCAGCTTCGGTGCCCGAGCGGCCCGCTTCGGCTTGCCCCTCCACATCACCGGTTGCGGAGTGCCCCCCGTGCTGCTGACCCACCCTCAAATGCGCCATCACCTCGGCATCGTGATCGACAACAAGGCCGCCCAGGGCCACGCCACCGATGGCCTGGCCGCGCAACTGGCTGCGCTGCCGGACAGTTACGATGCCCTGCTGGCGTTTGCCTTGAAGCTGGCCGACCTGCCC
>PUMS01000360.1 GCA_003551485.1 Phycisphaeraceae bacterium
CCAGCCTCCCGGCAACACGCGCAATGGCCGGGTCATCGGTGCTGACGATGATGCGGTCGATGCACCGGGCCTGCCGGGCGGCATCGATGGTCCAGGCGATCAGCGGACGGCCCCCGACGGGGGCCAGATTCTTGCCCGCGATGGCCTTGGAGCCGCCGCGGGCGGGGATGATGGCCAGTGCGTGCTCCATGGGCAAGATGACTCCCGGGCCGCGCGGCGGAGGCGGCCTCCAGAGGTGTTATCGGAGCGATGCGGCGACGGGGATGAAAATTGCCCTCGAGGGCGCCGCGGTCCGCTAAAAAGGGTGATGCCGGTGTTGACACCGGGGGGGTGTGGACGTACTTTCGCGGCGTTGTAACCGCCGGTCGGCCAGAGGTGTGCCCCGGGCCATGGGACCCGGGCACCGGCCGCGCGTGATGTCGCGTTCCACAATTCACCGCCGGCGTCCACTACCGCCGTGCGGGCTCTGGACAGAAAAGGAGAGCACGATGGCGCAACGGACCCGTTGGAAGAGGTGGATGCGTTGGACGCGATGGACGCGCGCGGGGGGGATGACACTGGCCGCCATTGCCGTGTTGCACGCCGGCGGGGGGACCACGACCGGGCAGATCGACGTCACCGACCCCTTCTTCGCCATCACCACCCCGATCCAGGACCAGGTGCGGGGGATCGGCGACCCCGATGAGGAACGTGACAACATGATCCTCATCGGGACCGGTGGCAGCGTCACCTTCAGTTTCGAGTTTGAAGCCGGCGTGGGTGGCGGCTCGATCTGGCTGTTCGACACCAACTACGAGGTCATGGTCGCCGATGGCTTTGTGCGCAACACCAACGACCTTGGGGCCGGCATCTGGTGGCATTCGATGTCCACCAACGGCCGGGCCACCGTCGTCGAAGACACGTTTGTCGAGGGCGGGCTGGCGGGCCTGGGGTCGGATGCCGACCTGTTCGTGGAGAACTTCGGCCGCATCAGCGCCTGGGGGGCAGACGGCGCCGGCGTTTCGCTATTCGCCGAGGGCGAGATCATCAACCGCGACGGCGGCCGCATCGAGGGCACGGGAACCGGTTCCAGCGGCATCGTCCTGTGGGAAGGCGGTGAGATCACCAACGAGTCGGGAGGCCGGATCGAGGGCCGGTTGACCGGCATCTGGCTCGAGGAGAGCGGCGACACCGACATCCTCAACGAAGATGGAGCCGAAATCATCGGCGAGAACTTCGCCGGTATCCGCTTCACGGGCGGTGCCGGCGGCGACATCCTGAACGAGGATGGCGGCCTGATCGAGGGCTACGAGGCCGGCATCGTCGCCGAGAGCAGCATTTCGATCCGGGGCTCGGGCGTCACCCGCGCCACGGCGGAGGATGGAGCCGCCGTGGTTCTGTTCAACGGTGGGTCGGCATGGACGGGGATTCTTGATGAAGAGGTCAACCTGGTCGGCGGCACGGGCGTCTTCGAGGCCCTGGGCAGCAACGCCGCCGGGGTGGTGCTGCACAACGGCGGCGGGGTCACCAACCCGGGGGATATCCTCGGTGGTGATACCGGCGTCAGGTTCGAAGGCGGTGTGGGTAACCTGTTCAACGGGGGACTGGTCGAGGGCGGACAGGTCGGCGTTCGTGTCATCGAGGGTGCAAGGGCCTCTGTCGTCAACCAGTCGGGATTCATCGTCGGCCTGGAGTTCGCCGGGGTCTACTTCGAACGGTTCCTGCCTGATTCGGAATTGATCAACCAGGTCTATTTCGGCAACACGGACGGGCTGATTGTGGGGGCCGAGGTCGGGGTATTCGGGGACAACACGGTCGAGGTCCTCAATGAGGTGACCATCACTGCGTTTGAGGGGCCTGGCAACCGTGCCATCCATGCCCTCGGTGGCGGGATCGTGCTCAATGAAAAGGTTGCCTGGACCCGGATCGAGGGTGAAGCGACTCGCGGCATCCTCATGGGGGGCCTCGGGTGGGTCAGGAACTCCGAGGATGGATGGATCACAAGCGATGGCGACAACAGCGTGGCCGTCTTCCTCCAGGCCGGCGGGCAGGTGCTCAACTTCGGCGACCTGCTGGAAGAAATCGACGAAGAAGACGTCCACCTGGGCGGCATCGACCTCGGCGTGTTTCCGGCCCTTATCCGTGCCACCGGTGAAGGCGCCACCGCGGTGCGCATCGGCAGCGGGGCGGGCACCGTGCTCAACCTGAGGGAAGACGCCGAGATCCTCGCGGAGGGAACCGACGCCACCGCCGTGAGATACGACAGCGGCGCCGGCGGCTTCGTTGGCAACACGGGCCTGATCGAGGCCCCCATCGCCATCTTGGCCGAGGACATCCCCGCGACCTCCGCCGTCAATGTCGGGCAGGCCGGCACGCTCATCGGCACCGAGGGCACCGCCATCCGCCTCGCCGGCGCCGGCACCAGCACGGTGCAGCTTTTCGGCGGCTCGACCACCGAGGGCGACATCATCCACGCCGGCCCCGACAACGACCCCGAAACCGGCGGGACGGGCACACGGGTGCTGCTCAGCGGCCCGGCCGAGCCCGAGGCCTTCGAGGATATGATCGCCCGCTTCCTGGAGCTTCCTGAAGAGGAAGAGGAAGAGAACGACAACGACGAGGAGCCCGAGCCCGAGCCCGAGCCAGAGCCCGACGGCACCTACGATGGCAACATCAGCGGCTTCCACGACCTTCGCAAGGTCTCGGACAACCACTGGAGGCTCACCGGCGACCTGGGCTTTAACTCCATCGACGTTCGCGAGGGCGACCTGGTGCTCGAGGGCACCATCGCCCGGCCGGGCGATCAGGTGCGCGTGCTCACCGATGCCACGCTCGATGTCAGCGTCATCACCGATGCGGTGACCGCGGGGGAGATCGATGAGATCACCGGCACGCTGCTGATGGAGCAGGACAGCATGGTCATCGGCGGCGGGCAGATCATCGGCAACGTGAGCATGTTCGCGGGCAGCACCATGTCACCGGGCGACTCGATCGGTACGCTCGATATCGACGGCGACGTCCTTTTCGGTGAGGGCTCGCTGCTGATCATCGAAATCGACACCGATGAAGACCCCTTCGCGCACGACTCGGTCGCCGTCACCGGCATCGCCACCGTCGAGCCCGACAGCCGTATCCAGATGGTCGTCACCGGTGACGAGGACATCCCCGCCTCCATCGACCCCGAGCCCGACCCCGGCGCCATCTTCGACGTCGTGACCACCGGCGATGGCATCGTGGCACTGGACATCAATCAGGTGCAGGTCGAAGGCAGCTTCCCCATGCTCTACGCCTGGCAGGCTGCCATTGAGGGCAACAACCTGCAAGTCATCGCCCACGATGCGCTCCACCCGGTCTTCGGCAACCCCAACCTGCTGGTCGACTTCGCCATCGGCGCCAGGAACAAGGCCATCGCCGAGCAGCTTCAGTTGCGACTGGAGGTCGACCCGGACGAGCCCGACCCGCTGGTCGACGCCATCCGTCGCAATCCCACGCAGGAAGATTACAACGTCGCGCTCGCCACGCTGACCGCCGAGCCTGTGGATGCGATGATCCAGTCGAGCTTCCGCAACGCCCAGACCTTCCAGGCGGGGCTGGGCGGCTATCTCAGCCGCATGCGCCCGGGCACGCCGGCGCTGACTTACGGCAGCGGGGCGCCGGACCTCCGCATGGCCAGTGCAGCGCGCAACCCGCAGACCATGCAGTACGCGCTCGCCGCCTCGCGCGACCCCCGCGGCCGCGACCAGCGCGCCTGGCGGCTGGGCCAGCCCCGCCAGGCCCAGACCTGGAACGCCTTCGCCCAGGGCGTGGGCACCTTCATCAACCAGAACAGCGATTCCGACCGCACCGGCTTCGTCAGCCGCGGCGGCGGCGGGCTGATCGGCGTCGATCATGCGTTCCGCGAGAACGTGCTTATCGGTGCTTACGTCGGCGGCTCGTTTACCGACATCGACTTCCGCGGCGACCGCGGCGATGGGCAGATCACCAGCGTCCGCGGCGGGCCGTTCATCAGCCTCGGCAACGGCGGCCTGTTCCTCGATGCCTCGGCCACCTTCGCCTACCACTTCAACGATGTGACGCGGCGGGTCGTGGTCGATCCCGACGACGTGCGGCAGGCCGAATCGAGCTTCCATGCCTTCGACGTCTCCGCTCACGCGGCCACCGGCTACAACTTCTATATCGGCGACACTTCGCTGACACCCATGGCCGGCGTCCGCTATACCCACTACCGCCAGCAGAGCTACAACGAGCGCGGCGCCGATGATGCCAACCTGTCGTTGCGCAGCCTCAACGCCGATTCGCTCCAGATCACCGTCGGCGGCCGCATCGCGCACTACTTCCAGATCGACATGATCCACATCGTGCCCGAGATCAGCGCCGGCTGGCAGCATGAGTTTCTCAATGATTCACGAACCATCCGCGCACGGTTCGTGGATGTCGGTACGCCCATGAACGACCGAACCGGCTCCCCCACGCGTGATGCGGTGGTGGTCGGCGGGGGCATCTCCGCCCTGCTCGGTGACAACGCTTCAGCCTTCGTCCGCTACGACGGCGAGTTCGCCGACGACCGCGACATCCACACCATCTCCGGCGGCCTCAACATCCGCTTCTGACCCGCCCGCCCCCCACTATTCCCCCAACCGTCTTCCCAGGGCCCCAGCCACCGCCGGGGCCCTTTTTCA
>PUMS01000222.1 GCA_003551485.1 Phycisphaeraceae bacterium
CGCCACACCCTGGTCCGCTTCGACCTGGCGCCGGCCCAGACGTGAGCCGCCGCGACGACGGCCGCAGGTGAAACCCGCCACACTCAGGGAAACAACGCACCCAGCGGCCGACGGAAGCGCGCCGCGGGGTCCGGCACGGGCGGCTCGCAGATCGCGGCCGGGGCCTGGAGTCGAGTGCGGATCGGCCCGCCTCTGGAAGCAGGGCCGGCCCCAGACACCGCCGGCTGCGGCGAACGTGGCTGATGCTCATCGCTCTGATAAAGGAAGTGCAGGTCCTCCTCCCCGAACGCCGCCAGCTTCAGGTCGCGACGTCTGCCAAGCGATACCGGTCCTTCCAACTGACCCGGCCCCAGGCGCCTGCCCTCGGCGTCGAAGGCGATGACCACCATGGGCTTGAACGGCTCGCCACGATCGTGCCGCACGACCACGGCGTAGCGACCATCGCTGAGGCGGAGCCGCGCACCGATGGGAAACGGCTGGATCAGCCGCGCAAACAGCGGCATCAGGATCGGATCGAAGTAGCGGCGGTAGCGCCCCCACGTCATCTCCCAAAGCGCCCGCGCGGGGGTCATGGCACCGGCAAACACCTCCGTGGCGGTCACTGCGGCGAAGGCATCGCAGATGCGCAGGATGCGAGAGAAGATGTGCAACCGGTCGCCCTCGAGGGCCTCGGGGTAGCCCCTACCGGCGGCGTTCTCGTGGTGCGTGCGGATCACGCCGCGCGCGGCGGGCGGGAAGACCTCGGGCAGCATCTCGACACTGGCCGCGGGATGGTTGCGCAGGTGCTCGATGTCGGCCTCGCTGATGGGGGCCTTGGGGTTGTCGAAGACCTCGGCGATCGCGTGCAGCGACAGGTCCATGAACACCGCGGCCAGACCCAGCGGAACCAGGTCGAACACCGTCTGCGTGCGGATGTTGCGCGCCCGGGTCTGGCGCAGCCGCTCCTGCACGACGTGGCCCTTGACATTCGAGCCCAGCACCATCGCCAGGTAGAACACGGCGCCCGTGTGATCGGCCAGAAAACCGCTGCCGGGCATCGCGCGGCTGAGCATCGCCGCGGAGACCGGATGCTCGGCGATGTAACGCATCACGTCCAGCGCGGCGGCTTCCAGGGCCCGATAGTCACGGCCCGATAACGCCTGGCGCCCCCCCACCGAACGGGAGACGCCGACCAGCGTCTGGGCGATGCGGCTCTGGGCCTGATGGGCCACGTCACGATCGCGCTGGTCATCGTCGAAAGCCACCAGCCCATCGAGTACCGCATCGGCCACCTTGATCAGCGCGTGCGGATAGCGCCGCCTCAGCGTGTCGATCTCACCGGCATCGAGCACCTTGTCCGCGGCAAACATCACCCGTCCGTTATGAACGAACGGCTCGGCCAGTCGCATCCCGGCGCCAAGATCGGTGACAGGCAGCAGCAGCGGCATTCAATACGGCCTCGTGGTCCGACCGGCGGCGGCTCAAACGATTGCAGCAGAAAAGGCACCTCGTGCCGCCGGAGGGTCTTCCAAGCCATCATCGGCTCACAGACCGCGAAAACTGGACCATTGGCCGCATTGCGGACCTCAGGTGCCCCCGCTCCCACCGAGAGCGGGATCGGGGCTGAGGGGGGTGCCAACGCCCTCAAGTCCATCTGCCCGCACCTCAGCCCCCTGCCAGCGGCGAAGAGAGTCATTTCCGCAGCAGCCCCCAAGCAAGACCGAGTGGCCGCTGGCGGCGCTGAAGTTCCATGCGATGCCGCGGAGTGCCTGGCGGTCCCGCCCCACCCTCCACCCCGTCCGCCACGGTCTCAGCCGGCCACGAACGGCGGCCGGTTGCGGTCGGCGGCGAGCTCGATGCGCTCGATGGCCACAGCGCGGCGGGCGCGGGTGTCAATTTCGATGAAGATGCCATTGACCCGTGGGTCGCCCTCGGCCACGTCGAACGGCGCCGGCATCGCCGTGGTCATGTGCCGCAGCACGCGGTCGACGCGGCGGCCGAGCACCGACTCGTGCGGCCCGCACATGCCCATGTCGGTGATGTATGCCGTGCCCCTGGGCAGGATGCGGGCATCGGCCGTCGCCACGTGCGTGTGCGAGCCCACCACCGCCGCCACCCGGCCATCCAGATACCAGCCCATCGCGATCTTCTCGCTGGTGGCCTCGGCGTGAATCTCCACCAGCACCAGCGGCTGGGGCTCGGGCAGTTCACCGAGCACCTGTTCGATGGTGGCGAACGGATCATCACACGGCAGCGAGGTGAAGATGCGCCCCAGCACCGTCACCACGTACAGTGGCGGGCCGCTGTAGCCGCCGGCCGGCTGCGCATCGCGCGGCGGCAGCCGCATCCAGCGCCGGCCGACGGCGCCGGCGGGCAGGTTCGCCGGCCGGATGATGTTGGCCTCGGTCTCGAGCGTGCGGGTGATCTGCACCTTCTTGTAGACGTGGTCGCCCAACGTCATCGCTTCGATGCCGCTGTGGCACAGCTTGCGGTAGAGGTCGGGCGTGAGGCCCGTGCCGTTGGCCGCGTTCTCGGCATTGGCCAGCACCAGGTCAGGCGCCCAGCGCGAGCGGATTTCGGGCATGAGCTGGCCCACGGCCTGCCTGCCCGGCGCGCCGACGATGTCGCCGAGCATCACAAGGCGCAAACTTGAGGACGAAGAGGGGCGCTGGGTCATCACGCATCAGCTTAACCGCTCCCGACACGCACCGCCCGATGGGGTTTGCCAACGGCGCTCGAAAGTCGCCGGACGGAACCGGCTGGGACCGCCCACCTCGCGCTGGCCGGACCCGGGACCGCCCGCGGCCCCCCAGGAGGCCAACCGCTCCCGCCAGCCGACGACCTTTCAGCGGTTTTCAGGACAGTGTCTCATGAGGCGGCGCCGCACCCACGAGGATGAAAATGGCGGCAAGGGCCGGATCACTGCATGTAGCGCGGCCATCTCGGCCGCATTCCGGGCTACGGACCTCGGAGCGGCCGAGACGGCCGCGCTCCATGCCGCCGGCTCCCGGAGACGGTTTTCAGGACAGATCGTCCCCGCACCCTCGACGAACCCGCGGTCGATCAGGGCGCGGCATGGTCAGCCCCATCTCGTCCCGCTCAATTGCGGTGGGTCAGGTCCAGGCGGGGCCAGGCGGCCATCGCCGCGCCGCGCAGGCGCTTGGCCAGGGCCTGTCGCACCGCGGTCACCAGGCACCGCGGCAGTTGCAGCGCTGCGGCGATCTCGGCATCACCCAGACGCTCCAGGCGCCACAGCATCAGCACCAGCCGTTCGGTTCGGGAAAGCTCGAGGGTGAGAAAGGTGCGGAGGGTGTTGCGCAACTGACCGTCCATGGTCTACCCCTGGCCCGATGGGGCCATCTCGGTCGTGACCGGACCGCAAGGACCATCCGTGGTCCGGCTGCGGCCGAAGTCGCCCTCACCCGGCGTCCCGCGGACCCATCGGGGCGGACGACCTTCGGACGACGGTATTATAGCATGTTATCGGTCCCGGGTCAGCACCCCGGTGTGTCTGCCGGGGTATGCGATGCCCGGCGGCACGGTCAGCACGGCACGGGCAAGCCCCCCGACGGCGCTGGAATCGGATCGCGAATCCTACCGGCACGCCGCACAAACCCGCGCTCGTGGCGCCCGCTGCGCACGTGGGCCGATCCGATCCCGCCGGGAGCAACGGCATCCGCCGCTTCCCCCTCCCCCACCGACTGCCGAGGCACACCGCACCGTTGAACACCCCTGCCAGGAAGCGAGCCAACTCCATGCAGTTCATCAAGATGCACGGCCTGGGCAACGACTACGTTTACATCAATGCCTTCCAGCAGCATGTCGATGACCCTGCCGCACTGGCACGCACGCTGGCCGACCGCCACTTCGGCATCGGCGGTGACGGCCTGATCCTGGTGCTGCCGCCGCAGCAGGGCGTCGATGCCCACGTGCGTATGCGGATGTTCAACGCCGATGGCTCCGAGGCCGAGATGTGCGGCAACGGCGTGCGGTGCGTCTGCAAGCTCGCCTACGACCACCAGATCACCCCCGACATCCGCCGCCACAACCCGATGCGCATCCAGACCGGCGCCGGTGTGCTCGAGCTGCGCTATCAGGTGGGGCCCTCCGGCTGCGTCGAGCGAGTCACCGTCGACATGGGCCGGCCCGTTCTCGACCCGCACCGGATCGGTGTCGACGTCGCCGGCGTCGACCGCATCATCGACCATCCCGCGATGCAACTGCTGGCCCTGCCCGGTGAGCTGTGGGCGACTTCGATGCGAAACGGCAGCGTCGAGGATGCGATGACCTGCGTGGGCATGGGCAACCCGCACGTGGTGTTCTTCTGCAAGTCGGTGATGGATGTGCCGCTGGAGACCGTCGGCCCGGCGATCGAGCACGCCCCGATCTTCCCCCATCGCATCAACGTCCACTTCGCGCAGGTGCACGGCTGCGGCGAGCTGACCATGCGCACCTGGGAGCGAGGCAGCGGCATCACGCTGGCCTGCGGCACCGGCGCGGCGGCGGTCTGCACCGCCGCCGCCCTCACCGGCCGCTGCGGCCGTGACCTGCTCGCTCACCTGCCCGGCGGCGACCTCGAGCTTCGATGGGATGAGCCCAGCGACCACGTGTTCATGACCGGCCCCGCCGTGGAACTGTTCACCGGCACCTGGCACCCCCGCTGAAAAACTGTCTTTA